>JAIDYR010000017.1 GCA_029057985.1 Muribaculaceae bacterium
GGGGCGGGGTGTCGGGGAGTCGGGTTTTCGTTCGAGTTTTTGGGGAGTTTGGGTTGGGGGCGATTTGCCGATTTGCCGGCGTCAAAAGCCTTCTGATCAAACATAAGGTTAGCCCCCGATTTATCCTTCTGATGGCCGGCAGGCATGACGACTACGAGTTCCTTGATCTGACACGGAGTTTCGAAGCCATTGTCGTCGACGTAGGCAATTCTTCCGTCGATGCGGGTGACGATTCCTCCGCCGACGGAATTAAGGTATCTTACGGTATCTCCCTGCTTTATCATTTCTTTGCTGCTTTTTTATTCTTTAGGTTCGGAATTGAGTCTGTCCTCAAATTCCTTGTCGACTTTCTCTTCCCGGGCTTCGTAGGCATCGACTATGCGCTGCACGAGAGGATGGCGCACAATATCCTTCTTGGCATATTCAATGATCCCGATCCCTTTGACTCCGCGCAGAATCTTCAGGGCCTGCATCAGTCCGGATTGCACGGCGCGGGGTAGGTCGATCTGAGTGGCGTCGCCGGTGATGATCATCTTGGCGTTGACTCCGAGGCGGGTCAGAAACATTTTCATCTGATGCTTGGTCGTGTTCTGCGCTTCATCAAGAATAATGATTGCATCATTCAGGGTTCGGCCTCGCATGAAGGCGAGCGGCGCGATCTGAATTGTGTCGGCCTCCATATATTCCTTGAGTTTGACGGCGGGGAGCATATCTTCCAGAGCATCGTAGAGCGGACGCAGATAAGGATCGATCTTATCCTTCATATCTCCCGGGAGAAAACCGAGTTTCTCGCCTGCTTCGACGGCCGGGCGTGAAAGTATTATCTTTTTACACTTCTTGCTTTTCAGCGCAGCGACGGCCAGGGCGATGGCTATGTAGGTCTTGCCTGTGCCGGCGGGGCCGAGTGCGAAGGTCAGGTCATTTTCTTCGAACGACTTCACCATCTTCGCCTGATTGGCGTTGCGCGGCGCGATAGGGCGACCATTCTGCCCGAAGATGATGACTCCTTCGGAATTGACCTGTTTCGGCGGCTGCCCTTTTATGATGTCGATAATGACTTCATCCGTCAGTTTATTATATTTTGCGGCATAAGCTTCGATAGCCTTTATCTTGCGCTCGAATTCCGCAGTCTCCGACTCTTCGCCTATGACCTTGATTACGCTTCCGCGCGCCGCCATGCGCAATTTCGGGAAGAGATTGCGTATGAGATTTATATTTGAGTTGTTGACGCCATAGAAAGTCTGAGGATCTATGCCGTCGACGATTACAGTTCTTTCAATCATGATTTTTCAAACTTATCCGACCGATCCTTCGAGAGTGATCTGAAGGAGTTTCTGGGCTTCGACAGCAAATTCCATTGGAAGTTTATTCATGACCTCTTTGGCGTATCCGTTGACGATCAGGCCTACGGCCTCTTCGGCCGGGATGCCGCGCTGGCGACAATAGAAGAGTTGCTCTTCATTGATTTTAGAGGTAGTCGCTTCATGTTCGGCCACTGATTCGCTATTGCGGATGTCGATATATGGGAATGTATGCGCTCCACATTCCGAGCCCATCAGGAGCGAGTCGCACTGTGTGAAATTCCGGCAGCCGGTAGCGTTCTTGTCGATTCTTACCAGCCCGCGGTAAGAGTTCTGGGATTTTCCGGCCGAGATTCCCTTGCTGACTATTGTAGAGCGGGAATTTTTGCCGATATGTATCATCTTGGTTCCTGTGTCGGCCTGCTGATAATTATTTGTCACGGCGACGCTGTAGAATTCTCCTATAGATTCATCTCCCTTGAGGATACATGAAGGGTATTTCCATGTGATGGCCGATCCGGTCTCTACCTGGGTCCAGGAGATCTTCGAGCGATGGCCGCGGCAGAGGCCGCGTTTGGTTACGAAGTTATAGATGCCTCCCTTGCCGTCCTTGTCACCGGCATACCAGTTCTGGACCGTGGAATACTTGACTTCTGCCCGCTCTTCAACGATAATCTCGACGATGGCTGCGTGGAGCTGGTTTTCATCGCGCATCGGCGCCGTGCATCCTTCGAGGTATGATACGTAGGCGTCATCATCGGCTACGATGAGGGTACGCTCAAACTGTCCTGTTCCGGCAGCGTTGATGCGGAAATAAGTGGATAGTTCCATCGGGCAGCGTACACCCTTGGGGATATAGACAAATGAGCCGTCGGAGAAGACCGCCGAATTAAGGGCGGCGTAATAGTTGTCGCGATAGCTGACGACTGACCCGAGATATTTCCTGACCAGATCGGGATAATCTTTGACTGCTTCCGAGAATGAACAGAATATGACTCCGAGTTCCGCAAGCTTCTCGCGGTGAGTGGTCTTTACGCTGACGGAGTCCATGACGGCGTCGACGGCAACTCCGGCGAGTTGCTTCTGTTCCTGAAGGGAGATGCCGAGTTTGTTGAAGGTCTCTATGAGTTCAGGGTCGACTTCGTCGAGACTTTTCTTCTCCTCTTTCTTTTTTGGAGCGGCATAATATGAAATTGCCTGAAAGTCTATTTCAGGGATATCGAGATGTGCCCAGCGTGGAGGAGTCAGGGTTTCCCAATATCGGAATGCCTGCAGGCGGAAATCGAGCAGCCATTCCGGTTCTTCTTTGAGGCGGGATATAAGGCGTACGGTCTCTTCCGTCAGACCCGGCGGAACTATATCCGTAGCGATGTCTGAAGTGAAGCCGTATTTATATTCCGAGTTGGTAGCCCGGTCGATGACGTTGTCATTGTCGGGCGCTACATTCTGACGCTTAGTATCCATACATATATAATTACACAAAATTAGTCAAAATGTTTGAGATTTCCTCGGAATGTCGAAAAAAAAGTAAGAAGGGCGGCTCGGATGATGAGCCGCCCTTATGTAGGGTTTTAGATATTGTATCTAAAAAGTTGCGTTATATGAAGAAGCAATTTCTTACTTAACGACAGCCTTAGTAGCCTTGCCTGCTACGACCTTAACGTAGATGCCGTTAGCGGGGTTAGCCACGCGTACGCCCTGGAGGTTGTAGTATACGGGAGCTTCGTCAGCTACTTCTACAGCTGCTACAGCGCTATCGTCTCCCTTAACGAGTGCCCATTCGGGCTTAGCAGTCTTGTCGTTGGAAGCATAAAGCCAGCTCTGACCTTCGATGTCGAGACCGAACCAGATAACGCCGTTGCAAGCTTCATCGAGAGTTACGTTAGCGGGGTTGCCACCATTGAACATTTCGTAGTCGAGGTCGAGGGAAGCGGCAGAGCCGTCGCCACCTGCGTTGTAAGCGTTCCAGTCAGCGTCAGCGATCTTGAAAGCTTCGCCTACTGCGATCTGCTGCTCTTCAGCGAATTCGAATTTCCATACTTTTGCGCCGTCTGTAGTTTCAACGGGAGTCAGCGCCCAAGCTTCGTCAGCACCCCAGCTGTTCATGTCGCCGCGGAGATAGATAGTCACGGGGCCGGTGGGCTTCGGAGAGTCAGTAGTAAGTGTGATAGTAGCGAGGTCAGCGGAAACTACTACTTTGTAGTCGCCCTTCCAGGGAGTTGCGATGTTTCCGGTCCAGCCTTCTTCAAGAGCAACTGCGACACCGGGCTGTTCGCCATATTCACAACCGCGAACGCCTGTGTTGAAAGCGTCCCAATCGCCACATTCAGTGGAAATCTTGAACTGAGTGAGGTTGGCTACTTCGATTTCATACTGGCCGTTGACCATAGCGAACTCATCGGGAGTTTCAGCGTTCCATTCGCCGTTAGCGAAAGCGCCTGCGCCTGTGATGTAGAGGTTCTGAGCGTTAGCTGCAGTAGCAAGAAGAGCAGCTGCTGCGAAAGCGTAAAATTTCTTCATTCTGAAGTTAGATTTATTGGTTAAACAAGTATTTATTTAGTTAAATTTTTGCAATTTCAGTGTGAGTTTTCCGGCTATCTTTGCATGTCAAAATGAATAATTGCCTGAACTACGCGACAAAATTAAGGATTATATTTTAATTTTACAAATATTTTGCTAAAAAAATATGAAAAAAGAAGCCCGGCTGTTTTTGGCCGGGCTTCCTGTCGGAATTTTATGAATGACTTAGATTATTTCTTGGTCAGAGTCAGGACATAGGGGAGTGTGGAGAAGTCGATCTTCACGTCATACTTGCCGGGAGTTGCCTCCATGTTGGAACCCTTGAAGTTGAGGTTGTAGACTGACTGGCCGTTGACATCGGGTACGGATACGCCGCCGAAGTCATAATCCCATGCGCCGTTGCAGTTGATCTTGAAGTTGTCGCCGATCTCTACGTCAGTAGCGGTCCAGGTCTTGAGATCCTTCGAGGGAGTGAGCGGAGTTGCTGTCTCGAGGTTCCAGCCGTTGCCGGATCCGATGACTGTCATTGTCTGAAGAGCTTTCAGAGTATAAGTCTTCAGGACGAGGTTGAGATCAACGTAGTAGAGGCAGTTGCCCTTGATGGGAGCGGGAATCTGAGCTGTCACGGAAGAGTCAGCAGTGATTGCGCCGCTGAGTTCAAGACCATTTTCGCTGAGTTCCGTCTCTACGCTTTCATCCCACTTGAATGCTACGCCTTTCTTATCGGCAGAAGTGTAGACAGTGAACTTCTGGTTGAGGGCAGTCACACCATAGTAGTTGATGAAGTTGTCAGTGTAGAGAGGCATAGCGTTAGCGGGCTTGGTAGCGCCGGATACGGCGTAAAGCACACTGAATGCATAGTTGATCGTATAGGAGTCTGCCTCCATGTTGACAGTAACGAGTACGCTGCCTGCTACGGGCATCTTGATGACACCATAAGATGTGCCGAGCTTACCTGACATTTCGTCGGCAGAGGGGTTGCCGCCGTAGATTGTAGCATTCTCGCCGGCAGTCAGAGCTGACTGGGGAGCGATAACGAAGAAGAGTTCGGAATCTTCGGGTACTTCAATCTGCAGAGCGAACTCAGGATTGTCGTAGGGAGATACGCCGTTGCCGGCAGTATTGTTCATCTTCTTGGCTTTGCTCATGTCGGCCTTGCCGTTGAGGACGGGCACGAAGTAGTAAGCGTCTTCGATGACCTTTGCAGCGTCATAAGTCTTCACTGTAAGGTCGCCGTTGCCGTAAGTGGCATTGAGGCCGCCCAGACCCATGCGTGTTGTGCCGCGCACTGCGTAAGCGGAGAAGCTTACGGGGAGGGTATATGTGCCGGGAGCCTTGGTCAGGACGTCCTGCACCGCGCCGTTAAGGATAGTCGGGTCGATTGTGACCTCCTTATTATCGACAAGAGTAGTAGAGTAAGTTTTTGCCTTGCTGCCTGAGCCGAGGTTCATGTCGACCACGAGGTCATAGCCTTCGGGGAAGTTGACGAGCTCGGAGATAGTTGCCAGAGTGACGAACTCATTGGCTGCATTGGCCTCAGTGAGGTTAAGAGCCTCCGTGTTGGCCGACATTACGAGACTGGAGTTCTCGAAATAGCCGTCGGGCGCAGGATATGACTGACCGGGAGGATTGGGGAGATCGAAGTTATCGCAGGCTCCCAAAGCCAGAGTCAGCGCGATTGCTGAGAAAAAAGTTATTTTTTTCATAGATGGTTTGCTGTAATGATTTTTTAGATGATTCCGCTGAATCCCGCCCGCGGGGAGCGGGACTCAGTCGGAAAAATGCAATTCATCAATTGAATTCGGGATCGCGGCCTACGAATGTTACTTCGTGTACGCCTTCCTTGACGAAGATCTTGTTGTTGAGCTGGTCGACTACGATAGTGACGGGCTTCTTTTCAGTGACGAGGACGCCCCAGTTGCCGAGACCCTGCACCACGATATCACCGCTGTAGCCGTTTTCCCATTTGTCAGTGATCGGGAGGCAGAAGAAGTCAGCTTCGTTGGAGCCGAGAGATGCTTCCGGAGTCCAGCCGAGGAGTTCGGTGAAGAAACGGAACTGAGCGCAAGCGTCGGGATCAGTAGCGCCTTCGAGAGCGGAAGCTTTCGGAGTGAGATTGAAGGAGCCTACATAGAGCTTTTCGCCGATCATGTCGTTGGGTTCGTAGAGAGCGAAGTTGGCCTTGTAAAGATCGTAGTTGGCCATGCTCGGAGCAGTGAAGCCGTTGGCAACGCCTGACTCTATGTTTTCAACATCGCCGCAGATGAAGATCCAAGCGGGGAGTTTCTCAGCGTAGGAGATCATCACCTTGTCGTAAGAAACTGTATTGCTTGAAATGATCTTGGAGCCTTCGATGGCGGGAATTTCGCAAACGCCCTTGAAGTAGCATTTGAATTCCTGATTGCCGAGATTACGCGCATTGAAATCGTCGGCGTCTACTACGTTAAGGAGCTTATTGATAGCCACGCCGAGTTCGAATGTCTTGATCGACATTGCTGCGGAAGTGGAGTTCTGGTTAGGAAGAGCTACCCATTCTTCGATCGGAGCCTCGGGATCGAGCGATACGAGCGCGGAGTAGTTGCAGATTGCTGAGTAGCCATAGTCGGGCTGAGAGCAGAAGAGATCGAAAGTAGCGGCGTCGGTCATCTCGGAAGATGTGCGGAACGTCTGATTCTTCAGAGCCGGCTCATTGATGGTGAACGTCGTCGGAGCGTGGTACTGCGGATTATCTTCCTGTTTGCAGGAGGAGAAGCCGAGAGCCACGGCAACCATGGCGAATATGATTGATAATTTTTTCATTTTAATTAATCAGAGTTAAGTTAGATTAATAACCTGTGGTCTGCTGGAAGTTGGAAGCTGCCATCACGCGAGAGGGGATCGGGTAGAGCTTGGAGCGCTCGGGGATGTTGGTGCCGCTTGCGACGCCGCCTTTCCATTCCCAAGTGTAGCCTGTGCACCACTGATTCCAACGGATAAGGTCAGAGCGGCGTACATTTTCCTGATAGAGCTCGCGGCAACGTTCGTCGCGGAGATCCTGCATTGAGAGAGAAGTCCAGTGATGGTCGGTAGATCCGGGAGCGTCGGCATAAGCGCGTTCGCGGATCCAGTTGACATACTGGAGAGCTTCGGCCTGAGATCCGCCGCCGCCGTTGAGGATAGCCTCGGCTGCGGTCAGATAGATTTCAGCAAGGCGGATGACAGCGTAGTCGCCGGCAGCGCTGCTGATATTTGTCGGAGATTGCTCTTCGTTGATAGTGCCGTCTTCGTTGTAAGCCCAGTTGGAGTATTTCGGGCAGAGGTAGCCGTTCTTACCCCAGTCGTCGCCGACCAGAGAGATGTTCTCTACGCTGAAGCCATGCTTTGAAGTCTGCCAGAGGCTGACGCGACGGTCGGAGCTCTGCGACATCTGCACGTCGTCCCATTCGAACTTGCGGACGAAAGACTTGCGGGCTACCATACATTTCCAACCTGCATTGAGGTTATACCAGTCCTGAGCTACATAGCCTGTCTGAGTCGGGTCGAAAGAGTAGGCTACGCCGTTGCTGATTTCGGAGATCTGAGTCTTCCATACAGTCTTGTTGGAGCCTGCTGCTTCATTGTAGGCTGCTTCGGCTGCTGCGAAAGCTTCCTGGTCAGCGTAGTAAGCGTAGTAAGTCTGCACGCCTTCAGCATCGGTAATCACGCAGTCGGCGAGGGGAGCGTTCTGATACTTGACATCCATAGTCGGCTTGCCCATTGTGCGTTCTACGCCGTTGGTGCCGATCCAGCCTGCCTGAAGGAAGCCGGCGCCGGAGAATGAAGTCAGGTTGACTTCGTTGCCGACGATTGTCCAGATGATCTCATTGACGTCAGAGCCGCCGTTGCCGACAACGTATTTGTCGTTGTTGGCGCCGAAGAGAGCGTTATAGCTGCGGACGAGGCCGTTGCCATAATATCCGCCCTTACCGAGGCGATTGATGACGTTTTTACAGTGAGCATAGCATTTATCCCAGGCTGCAGTGCCGGAGAAGACCTCAGCATTGAGGTAGATCTTGGCGAGGATAGATTCAGCTGCATCCAGACCTACGAAGCCATAATAAGGAGTCTGGGCTGCGCCGTATTCAGCTACGACTGCTTCGAGCTGAGAAGTCACACGCTCATAGACCTCCTTACGGGAGAGCTGAGTGGGGAGCGCTCCGACGGGAGTGGACTCGTCGGCGTAGGGCACGCGGTCATAGAAAGAGAGCATGTAATAGTAGCATGCGCCCCAGAGCACCTTGGCCTGACGCTTATATTCCTCAGCCTTTTTCTGGCCTTCTGCATCGAGGTTGAAGACGCCGTCGTTGACGTCCTGGATGAATTTATTGCAGAGGGTGATGTTGATCATCAGGCGGGAGTAGAAGCCGTAGAGACAGCCTTGTCCTGCGTTGAAGATACCACCATTATAAGCTGCGCCGTAGTCAGCGGGGTCCCAGAGCCATGAAGCTTCGTCGGTCGGGATTTCCTCGGCGATGAACATCGCGCGTTCGAAAGCGGCCATACCGCCGTCGAAACCGCTGACGGGGCTCGATCCGTTGGCTCCGTAAGTGGAGAATTGGAGATATATGTCGGCGAAGACACGATCCATGTCGTTGGATACATCCGTGTTCTCGCTCGGATCGCGGGGCTGGAGGTCGAGGTCTCCGACGCAAGAGGAGAATCCGAAGGCAGCTCCGGCGATACCCAGACTTAAGAAAATCTTATTTAATGTTTTCATAATGAAATCGATTCGGATGAATTAGATTAGAATGTTGCTACGATACCGAGAGAAGTAGTGATGGGGCGCGGATAGGGATCGCTCTGTACGCCGCCGAATTCTTCGGGATCGATGCCGGAGAATGTGGTGATCACGAAGGGATTCTGCACTGCTGCGAAAAGACGGAGTGTCAGGTTGTCGTTGAGCAGGTTGCGGAATGTATAGCCCAGAGTGATGTTGTCGCAGCGCAGGAAGGAAGCGTTTTCTACGAAGTAGCTTGAGAGCGGGAGAAGCTGAGCTGAAGTGGGATCGTAGAAGAGCGGAGTTTCAGCAAGGAGGTTGCCGAGCTGATACTGAGCTGCGGATACATTGTAGACGCGGGTATTGGAATACTTCAGGTTGTTGTAGACATAGTTGCCGATGTTGGCACGCAGAGAGAAGCCGAGATCCCAGTTCTTATAAGAGAAGTTGTTGTTCCAGGTCAGAGTGACCTTGGGATCTTTGGAATGGTACATGATGAGGTCCTGGCCGTCGATGATGCCGTCGGCGTTCTGGTCTACATACTGACCTTCGATCGGGTCGCCGTTCTTGTCGTAAACCTGCTCGTAGACCATGAATGTGAATGCGGGCTGGCCGACAATATGCCATGCGAGGTCGCCGCCGGTGCCGGAGGGCAGACCGATAGCGGAGATGCGGGAGTCAGTGCCTTCACCCTGGAGTTCTGTGATCTTGTTCTTGTTCCAGGATACGTTGACGCTGGTGTTCCAAGTGAAGTCGTGAGTAACTACGGGCTTAGCGCCTACAGTAACTTCGACGCCGAGGTTCTCCATGGAGCCGATGTTACGCCAGCCGTAGTTGGCAGTGTTGGTAGAAGCAGTCGGCACGTAAGAGAGGAGGTCGCGTGTCTTGCGGAGATACCAGTCAGCAGCAAGAGTGATGCGGTTGTTGAGGAAGCCCATGTCGAGGCCGACGTTCCAGGTGGTAGTAGTTTCCCACTTCAGGTCGGCGTTGAACGACTGCGGGTAGAGGGGATTGATCCATGCGCCTGATCCGTTGGGGTCGAGGTACTGGAAGCCCTGCTGGTAAGAGTCAGTGTAGATGGGGAGATAACCGAAGTACTGGCCTATATCCTGCTGGCCTGTCTCACCCCAGCCGAGACGCAATTTGAAGTCGTCGAGCCAGCTGCTTGAAGAAGCCATGAAGGGCATATTGTTGATCTTCCAGCCCAGTGCGAGTGCGGGGAAGAGACCCCAGCGGTTCTGCTTGGAGAAGCGGGAAGAACCGTCATCACGAAGAGTGAAAGTGAGCAGATAAGTGTCGTCGAAGATATAGTTGACGCGGCCGAAGAATGATACGAGCTGGTTGATGTTGCCCCAGCGGCTCATCGGAGCGTTTTCGTAAGAGTGGCCGATGCGGTCGGCAGTAGCGGGATTTTCTTCAATGTTGAAGACGCCGCCGGTGTAGCTCATGTTGTAGCCCAGAGTATTGAGAAGAGTCTCGGAGCGGCCGTGATAGTCGAAGCGTTGCCAGTCATAACCGAGAGTAACATCGAGGTTAGACTTGATTGCGTCAAACTGCTTCTTATAGTTGATGAAGAACGAGAGGTTGGTGTTGCGCTGCAGCTCATACCAGTTATACTTCGTGCCTGCACCGTCCTTATAGTTGGAGCGCCATGCCATGATGGAGTTCTGGTCGGTCAGAGTGTGGGAAGTATTCTTCGAAACCTGGTAACCCATGTTGAGGTTGAAGTGCAGTTCAGGTACCCAATGGAGCGAGTAGTCGATCTGGATATTACCTGTAGAGTTCAGAGTCTTGCCGATGGATTCCTGGTTGAGGAGGAGCTGGAGGGGATTCTGCGATGCATTCTCCTCGGGATTGCCCGTAGTCTGGAGGATGTTGTAGAAGCCGTTGTAGATCTGAGGCATGTTGGCGTCGAGCATGTTGTATTTAGTATATACGGGATATACCGGTGCCATGCCAACGGCGCCGCCCATAACGCCTGCTGCGTTGCCTGTGCGGACGTAAGAGCCCTGAGCGTTAAGGCTTACGGAGAGATGGTTTTCGAGGAACGACGGAGTGAGGTTGAAGCCTACTGTAGTACGTTCCATCGAAGAGGTCTTGATGATACCCTGATTGTTGGTATAAGAAGCGTTGACACGGTAGGGGAGCCAGCCTGCTGAGCCGCCGACACTCAGAGAGTAGTCGTGAGAGAAAGCGGTGCGGAGCACTTCCTTCTGCCAGTTAGTGTCATAAAGATTGAAAGCTGAGCCTGCCTCAGTGCCGAGTTCGGGATTGACCGGGTTAGCGTAGAGCATCTGCTTTGCGCGGTCGTTGCCATACTTCTCGATAAGAGTGACATATTCAGAGGCGTTCATCATCTTGAGAGTCTTGCGGGCAGTATTCACGTGGAAGTTGGCTGCGAAGTTCACCTGCGGGCGACCGCTTGTGCCTTTCTTCGTGGTGATGATGATGACACCGTTGGATGCGCGCGAACCGTAGATGGCGGTAGCGGAGGCGTCCTTAAGGATAGTCATTGATTCGATGTTCTGGGGGTTGAGCATTGTCAGGGCGTTGGTGCCGCCGGCGTTGCTCTGGTTGCTCTGAGGCACGCCGTCGATGACGATCAGCGGGTCGTTGGAAGCGGAAAGAGAGGAGCCGCCACGGATACGGATGTTGGCGTTGCCGGAGGGATCACCACCGGAAGTAGTAACAACGACACCCGGGCTTGCGCCTACGAGGAGGTCCTGCGCCGAAGTCGAGATGCCGGCTTCAACGTCGTCGGGACGCACGATTGCCACAGAGCCTGTAGCATCAGCTTTCTTCACAGAGCCGTAGCCGATCACGACAGTCTCGGAGAGCATCTGCGCGTTCTCCTTCATCTCGATGTTGATGTGAGTACGACCATTGACATGTACGTCCATGGGGTCGTAGCCTACGTAGCTCACTACCAGAATGGCGTGAGGGTCGCATGAGAGCTCAAAGTTGCCGTCCATGTCGGCGGCTGTGCCGTTGGAGGTACCTTTTTGCATGATTGTGGCGCCGATCAACGGATCGCCATACTCATCAATGACCGTACCTTTCACGGTGATCTTTTGAGCTAAAGCTGGAAATGCAAGAGCGACTACCATCGCGATTGTCACCCAGAATTTCCGATTCAGATGAAAAATGTAATTTTTCATGCAGGAATTAATTTAGTTCTTGGGTTAGTAAATATTATGTTGTTTCTCTCATTTCTATCAATTCAGGCTCTTCTTTACGCTGCTGCCGGAAGAAATATTCTTTCCTCCGCATCGGCGTATTATTGCGTCTGGGGGGTATGGGCATAGTTCAGGCTGTCCGCTCCGAATGCCGGTAAGGAAGAGGGGACAGCAAGCGATTTTACGCTTTTGAGCGCAATTAACTCTTTGACTTTCATTGAATTCGAGTCTTTCAGGTAGAGTGAGTCTGACTTGCTCCGGGTCTCAACCGGAGCAAAGATTATGCAAATATAACGAAAATAAGGTATTTTAAAGAATTTTTCACAATTTTTTTTGAAATTATTTGCTCCAGGCCTGCAAAACACGGCGAGTGACGCCTTTGCAATTTATGCAGATTATGATCAGGGTCAGGGCGGCGATCATGACAGTCGGCCAAAGCATCGAGGCTCCACTTGCTCCGATTGCTTCCAGGGGAGCAAGATAATAGGTCCGGAGTCCGAATACGCATCCCCACGAGATAACGGCTGCGCAGAGCGCTGAGAGGGTAGTGATGCGCCAATAGGGGCGGGCCACCTCCTTGACCGGGATGCCGAGCATGAGCAGGGAATGGAGTTTGCGACGGTTTTTTTCCATCAGCAGCGACATGCTGAGAGCAAGAATCAACAGCGACAGAAGCGTTATGATGCTGCCGATAGCAATGATTACCGCGCTGACTATCTTCAGCATATATGCGGCTGAGGAGCTGCTTTTGTCGCCGGCAACCTCCCAGGCCTTGCTTTCGAGATAAGGCGCGATGGCGGCATCTCCCGGAGAGTTGACGTCTATTATCAGGCGCGAGGGAGCGGAAGTCACGTTGCGGCCGAGTTCGGAGTTGTAATGATCCAGAAGAGATTGAGGAACGAGGATAGTATTGAAGCGATTGGAGTAGCCGGCTACCCGGCCGTAAGCCTGGACGCGTTTGTTCCCGTCGTCGGAAGAGAGCGTCAGCTGCAGAGGAAGGCCACTGACGAGATTCTCCGAAAGTTTCGGTAATCCGGCGGATGAGGCGAAGCCGAAGTTATAGAGTGCGAGATAATCCTTGGATATTATGATAGGAATGTCGGGACTGTCGGGGTTCCATTCAAAATCCCCGCTGGCTAAATCGAGAAATTCATCGGGGACAGCTTCGAAAAACATGGCTGTCGACATCCGCCGACCCTGTTGTGATTCTGCTGATTCTGAATCTGGGGGAGTCTGATTGCCCAATGCTACGGAGGCATATACTCTGAAATCAGCCTTTGAGAATTTTCCTACTTTCTCCACCCAAGGCTGACTTTCCAGGTCGGCAATCTCCTCGTCGGAAAATTCTGCATTGGAGTTGCCCCACATTGCATCCGCACCGACAATCTTATTGATTGCCAGATAGTCGGACTTAAGAAAAGAATCTTTTGATTCCCATAGGGATCGGGCATCAAGATAAAACTGCAGTCCGGCTCCCATAATAGCGAGACCCACGAGATTCGATATTACGAATCCGGCAATCCGGGCGGCGGAAGTGTTTCGCCGCAGGAGTCGATCGATCATTGATGACGTGGATTTTCCGGTATTGCTCATAGTTTCAGATTTTCAGCGGAATGAAGGAGAAGAGGGTTTCCTACGGAAGTTGAAATAACTCCGGCGCCCTGGCGTGCGGCTTCTTCTGCGATTATTTCCGCGGCGATGATGTTGTTGGCTCCGTCGAGATGCGACACGGGCTCGTCGAGAAGGATGAAATCGAAGGGCATGCATAGGGCTCGGATGATGGCGAGACGCTGCTGCTGGCCGATTGACATTTTTCCGGCCGGATAATCCCGGCGGAAAGCTATCCCGAGGCGTTCGAGCCATTCGTTGATGCGCTCTTCGGGTACATGCCCTGTAAGGTCATTCTTCAGCCGGATATTCTCGATGCAGGTCAATTCCGGGAAAAGATCGAGTTCCTGCGGGAGGTAGGCTATATGGCGGCGGCGAAACTCCTGCCATTGGTCGATCGAGTAATCCGCGGCAGAGGTCTTATTGAAGAGCAGGCGTCCCTGATAATCCTTCCGTGCGCCATAGATATATGCCATCAGCGATGATTTGCCGCCTCCCGACGGGGCTTCAATCAGATAATGCTTCCCTCGGCGGAATATACATTCCGTCAGCCAGACTTCCGAATGGGGAATCTCCTCGCCGACAAATACTTGAGGGATCATGTCGGCCAATGTGATTTGCTCGATGTGCACTATTATCAGGAAAAGAGGTTATAGGGAATAGTTTTAAGATAGAGGGGAGGGGTATGGTCAGAAGTTCTGCAGGATGAGAGTCTGGCGCGGTTTGAGACTTATGTCTTTCCCGAGTTCGAAGGGTGTGCCGGCCGGAGCTATAGTCCATTCGGATCCTTCCGGAAGAATCTCCGAATATCTGTCGATGGGGAGATCGAGGGTATCATCAGTGCCGTTGATCATGACGATGACGCTTTTATCTCCCAGACGGCGCTCATAGACGTATGCGCAGTTGATCGGCATGAAATGCTTGAGCTGACCCTTGGCGATAACGTCATTGGCGACGTCGCGTCGCCAGCGCAGCAAGCCTGAAAGATAATCCCAGGCTTCGTTCTGCATCGGAGTGCGTCCGGAGGCCTCGAAGGCGTTGACCTTGTCGCCCGGGAATCCGCCGGGGAAGTCGAGGCGGATATATCCGTCGCTTCCCTCCTTGGATCCATTCATCAGAAGCTCCGTACCATAATATATCTGCGGTATTCCGCGCGAGGTCAGCAGGAACGTGACGGCCTGCTTCCAGGAATCAAGATTTTCGGGCTCTGAGAGCAGGAAGCGATCAGTGTCGTGATTGTCGAGGAAAGTCAGGATTTTCTGAGGATCCGGAAAGAGGAAATCCATCGAGAGATGGTCGTAGAGTCCATTCAGACCGGTCCAGGGAGTAGTCTCATCGTTGAAGAATTTGCGTCCGTCGATCGAGAGTCTGAAGTCCATGACGGTGGGGAGTTCTGTCTCAGTGTCGTTGAGGCGTGAGCCCTTCTGCCAGAAAGCCGATCCCCCTTCGTTGGCATACCAGCACTCTCCCACAATATTGAAATTGGGATATTCCGTCATGACATCCTTAGCCCATGAGGCCATTCCATTCATGTCAGCGTAAGGATAAGTATCCATTCGGATACCGTTGATGCCAGATGATTCGACCCACCAGATACTGTTCTGCGTCAGATACTTCATTACATGAGGGTTACGCTGATTGAGGTCGGGCATCGAGGAGACAAACCAGCCGTTGACAGTAGCATCCTTATCGAAGTCGGAGACGTAGGGGTCATGGACCGTAGTGAGGCGGAAATTTGTCAGGACGTCACCCTCGGGATGATTATACCAATCCTTGGCCGGCATCGATTCCATCCAAGGGTGTTCGGAACCGGAATGATTGAAGATCATGTCCATGACTACCTTCATGCCGCGCTTTTCGGCTTCGGCCACGAGGCGCTGCCATTCCTCATTGGTGCCGAAGCGGGGATCGATGCGGTAGTAGTTGGTAGTAGCATAGCCATGGTAGGATCCTCCGCGCATGTCGTTTTCCAATACGGGGCATACCCATAGAGCCGTCACTCCCAGGTTCTGAAGATAATCCAGATGGTCGATGATCCCCTGGATATTGCCGCCGTGGCGCGCATTGGGGTTATTGCGGTCGGGCTGAGCCTTAAATCGCAGCCCTTCGTAAGGATCGGAAGCTGCTGCCTTCCCCTTCGCGAAACGGTCGGGCATCAGGAGATAAAGCACGTCGGATGCGTCAAATCCCTTATGATCCTCGCCTGCTTTCTTTCTCTCCAAAAGAGAGTAATCGATCGTCTGCTTCTTCTTCCCGAGTTTGAAGTTCAGAGCCATTTCTCCGGGCTTAGTCTCCGGAGAAATCTTGAAATACAGGAATTTATAGTCAGGGTTATCGAGAGTGACATCCTGTAGTAATGTGACACCCGGATAGTCTGCGGAGACGGAAGCGTTGCCGACCCCCGGCCCGGATACCATTATCTGGAGAGTGTCGTTGCGCATTCCGGTCCACCAATATGGGGGCTCTACATTATTTACTATGGGAGAAGAGCCGGCTGAGGCGGCGAGAAGGACGAGGGATGTGAGCATTTTTAGCGGATTGCGTTATTTGGTAAGTTTTGCGGAAGCTTCGCGGATGCGTCGGATAGCTTCGCGGATATTGTCGTCTGAAGTGGCGTAGCTGAGACGCATATATCCCGGGGCACAGAAGGCCTCACCGTCGACGCAAGCCACGTGAGCCTCCTCAAGCAGATACATTACGTAGTCGGCTACGGTCTCCAGGCGCTTGCCGGCCGGAGTCACGCTGCCGACATAGCTGTCAACTTTGGGAAAGAGATAGAATGCGCCGTCGGGGCGATTTACCTGCCAGCCCGGCACCTCTTTTGCCAATTCTACTATCAGATCGCGCCGACGCTCGAATGCCGCGCGCATCACTTCGATACATTCCTGCGAGCCGTTGTAGGCGGCTTCAGCTGCTTTCTGGGCGATCGACGAAGCGCCGGAAGTAGATTGACCCTGAAGCTTGCCTACTGCCTTGGCTATTACTGCCGGGGCAGCCAGATATCCGATTCTCCAGCCTGTCATTGCGTAGGCTTTCGAGACGCCGTTGACTATGATGACCCGGTCGCGTACCTCCGGAAATTCTGCGATACTATGGACTTTATCTACGAAATTAATATGCTCATATATCTCATCGGCGAGGATCAGGATATTTTGGAAACGCCCCAGGACTTCGGCCAGAGCTTTCAATTCATCGTAGGTATAGACGGCCCCTGTAGGGTTTGAAGGGGAGTTGAGCATTACCATCTTGGTAGCGGGAGTTATGGCAGCCTCAAGCTGAGCGGCGGTCACTTTGAAGTTATTCTCGATGCCTGCGGGGACCTCGACTACCTTGCCTTCGGCGAGTTTCACCATTTCCACGTAGCTCACCCATGCCGGAGTCGGGATGATGACTTCATCTCCCGGGTTGACGCATGCGAGCAGAGTATTATAGAGTTCCTGCTTCGCTCCGTTGCCGACTACTATCTGCTCGGGAGTGAACGTCAGGCCGTTTTCTCTCTGAAGTTTGTCGCAGACAGCCTTGCGGAGCGATAGATAGCCCGGGACGGGAGTATAACGTGAATAATTCTCATCGATCGCACGCTTGGCTGCCTCCTTGATATGATCGGGAGTATTGAAATCAGGTTCGCCGACCGACATGTTGATGACGTCGACACCTTTAGCCTTCAACTCTGCGCTCTTCTGCGACATTGCCAGAGTGGCGGAGGGGGATAAGCGCTCGATGCGCTGTGAAATGATGCTCATAACCGATTGGTATAAAATGATTTGCGTTTCAGATATATGGTACTTTGATTCAAGGTCGATTTATTCATCTTTCGCGGGTGAAAGATGAGGCCGATATAGGGTGATAGAGAAGACAGAGATATCTCCGCAGAGATATTTTTCTTCCCCGAGGCATTACTTCTTTGCGAAGTTAAGAAATTTATTTTAATTTTGTGAAATATTGAAATTAAAAATCGCATATAAACCCAAAAAATGTAGGAAAATCATGGCAAAGTTTTCAATATCTCCTCTCAGGGGGGGCTTGGCAGGATTGTCTTCTATTCTTTTCGTGATCGTGATGATAGCCTTCTGCTCATGTTCAAAAGGAGTAAAGGATGATCTCAACACTCTTTATAATACTGTGCCGGCAGACGCCTCGATAGTAGTGAGCGGCGATCTGGCGAAGATAGTGGAGCAGTGTGGCGGAAAAGTGGAGGATGAGCGTATCGTATCATTCGGCACTGACGGCGCTCTCTCGGCCTTCGGTAAAGGGAAATTATCGGACACTACTATTGATGAGTTTCAGAAAGTAGCCGTAAATGTAAAGGCCGGGGCTTTTGTAGGATTCGTCTATAAGGGAGAGAGTTACCTGACGTGTATGCTTGCTGATGCCGAGGGGCTGCGTAAAGCTGCTGACAGGTCGGATCAATGGAAAAAGACAGGCAACGTAGAGTGCAACGGCAACTTCGCAATAGCCGACGGTGATCGTCTGTGGATAGGCGACCGACTTACGGCGGCAAAAGTCGCAGATCTGATGAAGCTTTCCGAAGTGCAGAGTTTTCTCTCCTGCAAATATGCCGAGAAGATGTCGGGCAGCGACAAGGCAGCGACTGTATGGATGTCGCTCGATGCTCTCTATTCAGCGCTACCCTTCTCGCAGCAGGCTCAGGCCCGCATGGCCTCGAGTATGCTGTTTGAGAATCCGAAATTTCTTACCGGTTCGCTCGACTTCAGCAAGCACGGTGGCGAACTGACCCTCATGCCTATGACGGAGAACTATGGCCCTGCCAAATGCGTGATAGATGTCGAGAAGATCGATGTCAAGAAAGTAGCCGCATTGGGAGGAAATGCGAATATGGTTTTTGCCATGGGTGTTTCGCAGAAACTCGTGAATCAGATTCAGGATTTCGGTAAATCCATGGGAGGCGCACTGCCTATGGGCATGTCGAGCATCATATCTCCTCTCGAAGGCACCATAGCTCTCGCTTCACAGGAAGACAACAAGGCGTTCGTTTCCTCACCCGGGGGCTACCGCGCGGTTGTCTCTACCAATGGCAAGCAGAATGCAGCTCTGGGGCAGGTGCTTGAAGGCCTGGCTACGGTAAAGATCGAAGGTAATGACTTCTATCTCAGCCAGGGAAGTTATGGCGACGGAGTTCTCAATGTAGCCGACGTAGCAAAGAAGATGGAAGGCTCCTGGCTTGCGATAGCGATAGGGGAGAAAGATCAGCAGAAAGATTCCAAGGTGATGATTCTTCTTACTCCAGTCGACGGCACCCTGCAACTTAAAGTTTCAGTCGGCGACTGAAACTTTAAGACATTAATTATTATTTTGATTCTTCTTCCGCGAAGAGTTCTGTCGGAGTCATGAATTCGAGGGCGCGGGCTCCGGCTTTGGTGCCCGTGAGATAGGCTATGCGGTCATTACAGTTGAGATGGCCGGACTCCACGATCTCGCGGATGGCCTTGACGCTATGACGCGGGATTACGTCGGTCGGTTCATGGTCGAAAAATGTGAAGACTCCGTAGCTGAGCGAAAGCCAGCGCTGCACTTTCTGGTTATGGCAGATGGCATAAGTCGGGTTATTGCCGCGGAAAGAGGCGATGAATCGGGCCGATACTCCGCGATATGCGTCGGTAAAGATCCCTTTTGTGCCTAAACTCTTCTCAGACAATACGGCCTCGCGCGCAATAAACGACGTGATCTGATCATCAGCGAGCGGCGGGATATCCATCCGGTTGCGGTCGGAGTGTTCGACTTCGCGGGCCACACTTGTCATGACCTTGACGGCCTCTACCGGATAACGTCCGTTGGCCGTCTCGCCGGATAACATCATCGCGTCGGCGCGCTGATAGACGGCGTTGGCAACGTCGGAGACTTCAGCGCGGGTAGGCCTCGGATTATGAATCATCGAATGGAGCATCTGCGTAGCTACGATGACGGGTTTATGCCTGGTGATACATTCATTGATCATCATGGCCTGCATGCCCGGGATCTTCTCTGCCGGAACTTCAATGCCCAGGTCGCCACGCGCAACCATTATACCGTAGGAAGCTTCGAGAATCTCATTAAAGTTATCAACTCCCTCCTGATTTTCTATCTTGGAGATTATCTTGGTGTCGGCCCCAAGAGAATCAAGTATATCCTGCACCTCCTTTACGTCGGCTGCCGAGCGCACGAAAGAGTGAGCGATGAAGTCTACTCCTAACTTCACGGCATATTCGATATTGCGGCGGTCGCGTTCTGTCACGGCCGGGAGGTCAATGCGGACTCCCGGGATGTTGACGCTCTTGCGCGAGCCGAGAGTCCCGTCGTTTTCCGCTTCGGCAATAATGACATTTCCTACAATATCCTTCACCTTGAATTCTATCTCGCCGTCATCTATAAGGATCCTGTTGCCGACAGTGATATCATTGGCAATATGCGGATAATTAAAGCAGATGCGCTCTGTCGAGGTCAATCCGTCGGGATCTCCGACAATTTCTACGATATCTCCGTAGTGGAAATCTATCGGTTCGCCGGTGGTGGTAGTGGTCGTGCGCACCTCCGGTCCTTTCGTATCCATCATTATGCCGAGGGATTCATCTGCCGCCCGGGTATTGTCGACAATCTTTTTGAAGCCGTCATAGTCGAGGTGGGCTGAATTCATTCTGACTACGTTAATGCCTGCGTCTGTCAGAGACTTGATAAAATCTACGTCGCAACGTTTGTCGGAAATAGTCGCTACTATCTTTGTGAATTTTTTCATCAGTGAATTATTGTCGGACTCTCACAAGAGAAAGTCGGGGATTATAAGGTTTTTGATACGAAGATGGTTCGGGTTTCTGTTGAGAAATCCGGGAGTATTTATATTAGAAACGCTATAAGAGGATTGATAGTTTGTCGGGCGCAAACACTTAGCGCCGGTAACGTGTTTTAACAATACGACGATATTATCTGAAAATTGCTTAAAAATTATTAAAATGAATACGCTTCAATCTTCTGCGTCAGCATCGGGCGGGAGTCGGCTGAAGGCTCTGCTCGGAGGCAATCTTCTTGCGCTGACGACCGCTATCTGCTGGGGCTTCAACGAGCCGGCCAATAAGATTATTATTCCTGAGTGGCTCCCTGCTCCGGGAGTTGCTCTGAGCCGTCTTTTCGGGGCAGCCATAATAGTATGGATCGTGTCATTATTTATAAAGACAGAGAAGATTCAGAAGAAGGATTGGAAAATATTGTGGCTGTCGGCTTTGATGATGCTCGGCTTCGTATATGTATTCTCTTTGGCTTTCAATACGGCATCGCCTATCGATATTGCCATTATCCTTACTTTCCAGCCGATGCTGGTAGTATTGATTCATGCTGTCTTCAAGCATGAGAAAGTTGCCGGACTGGAATGGATCGGAATGATAGTGGCATTCGGGGGAGCAATCCTTGCTATTCTTGGCGGAGGAAAAATCGAGAGCGGCCGAATGATGGGCAATATCTTCGCAATGGTAGCGGCCGTCAGCTATGCCTGCTACCTTGTATTGATCGAGGGCCCGTCGCATCGCTACGGCACTATCAATCTGATGCGCTGGATTTTTCTGTTCTCGGCGATTCTGGCGTTGCCACTGATTTTCACTCTTCCTCGCCATATTGCAATGTTGGAGCACCCCGAATGGTGGCCCGTCGGAGCTTTACTGTTTATAATTCTTTTCCCGACGGTCTACTGTTACATTGTCACTCCTATAGCAATCAGGATGGTAGGGAGCGAGATTTTGTCGTTTTATCAATATCTTGTGCCGGTAATTGCGGCCGTAGTGTCATTGTTGTTGAAGCTCGATTCTTTCCATTGGTATCAGCCGGTGTCGTTTGTGATAATCGTAGGAGGTGTTGTATTGGCTAACTATGCCAAAGTTAAGCAGGCTCGAACTGCCGCTCCGCAAAAAGGATAGGCGATAACCTATCATGACTCAATCCAACTTAACATAATTTCAGATACCACAACATCCGCAAGCGGAAGTTGAATAGAATAATGGCTACGCGACTTGTCAGCAAAGAATATACGGTGCCGTTCATAATGGTGACTTCCCTGTTTTTCATCTGGGGATTCGCCCGGTCGATTCTGGATGTGCTCAACAAGCATTTCCAGGAGATGCTTTCCATTTCCCTGACCGAATCTGCTCTCGTGCAGGGGATGACCTATACGGGTTATTTCCTGATGGCGATTCCTGCCGGACTGATTATAACCCGAGGAGGGTATCGGCGTGGTATCGTCGGAGGGCTGTTGACTTTCGGTATCGGCGCGTTGCTCTTCATTCCCGGGGAGGAATGGATGTCATTCCCGGTATTTCTCGGAGCGTTATTTCTGATCGGATGCGGGCTTGCGATGCTTGAGACTTCGGCTAATCCGTATGCTACGGAGATGGGAGATCCCGCTTCAGCAGCCGGACGCCTTAATCTGGCTCAGTCCTTCAATGGCCTGGGGTGCATACTTGGCCCTGTCCTTGTCGGCGGATTCCTTTTTTCTGAAGAAGGTGAAGGGCACGTCGCCCTGCCTTATACGATTATGGGAGTAGCCGTATTGCTCGCGGCATTAGCCTTCATGAAGTTGCCGTTGCCGACGATCGAAGTCACCAAAGAAGATGCGCTTGAGAAGGAAGAGGGTCCGGAGGCTGCTACCGGAGCATTGCGAATTATCGGCAAGCTATTGAGTTCCCGTCGTTTTATGCTTGGCTTTGCGGCCTTATTCTTTTATGAGATTTCGGAGATATCGATCAATAGCTTGTTTATCAACTATGTGACATCCGACGGCTGGATATCCAAGGCAATTGCTCCGGCGGTATTATCCTTCTGCGCCCTGGGAGTATTTATGCTCGCCAGAGTAGGGGGTAGCCTGGTTATGACCCGGGTAAAGGCTTCGGTCGTATTGCTTGTCTGCTCATGCGGATCGGTAATTGCCACTTTATTGGTCAGTCTCAGCCTCGGTAATGTCTCCCATTATGCTCTGTTGGCAGTCTATCTTTTCGAGGCTGTCATGTTTCCGACGGTCTTTGCCATGACGATTGTGGAGGCGGGGAAAGATGTGAAACTCGCTTCCTCGCTTTTGATGATGTCTCCGATAGGGGGAGCGGTAGGGACACTGCTGATGAGTTGGGTCGCAGAGCGACTGTCGCTTTCGCTGTCGTTTCTCGTGCCTATGGCAGGATATCTCTTTGTGTTGATTTACGCTCTCTATAAAACAGGATCAGACCTTCCCTCCGGATCATCTTCAATACTCAAGAAATCATGAATAATCAAGATAAAACATCCGACAACGGATTGAAAGAAAGTAAGGCTCCGATCTGCTGTATCGGCCATATCACTCACGATCGGGTCATTACTCCCGAATTTACGGCAGAGATGCCGGGTGGCACCTCCTATTACTTCGCCGGGGCACTGGCCGGAATTGCTCCGGAGGCGTTTCGGGTAGTGACGGCAGTCGGGAAGGATGAGGAATCGGCAGTAGCCCAACTTCGGAAGGAGGGGCTGGATGTCAAGGTGTTACCGAGTAAGCAATCAGTGTTTTTTGAAAATCGCTATGGTGAGGATATTGACTCGCGCACCCAGAGAGTATTGGCCAAAGCTGCGCCCTTCACCTGCGAATCCCTGAAGAATGAGGAGGCACAGTATTTTCATCTCGGGACTCTTTTAGCGGATGATTTCGAGGCCGGAGTGATCCGGCAGTTAGCTGCGAGAGGGAGAGTGTCGTTGGACGTGCAGGGTTATCTTCGTCGGGTAGAGGGAGAAGATGTGAAGCATCAGGATTTCGAAAGGAAGAGAGAAATATTGCCTTACGTTGAAATATTAAAGGCCAATGAAGTTGAGATGGAGGTATTGACGGGGAGTGCCGATCCTTACGAGGCCGCGCGTATTCTTGCCGATTGGGGAGTGAAAGAGGTGGTATTGACATTAGGATCGAAGGGATCGCTGATCTATTCCGCCGGCGAATTTTATGAAATTCCGGCCTATCGTCCGGAGGATGTGGTCGATGCCACGGGATGCGGCGATACATACATGGCCGGTTATCTTTACCGTCGCAGTAAAGGGGACTCTATCCCTGAAGCGGGCCGCTATGCAGCTGCCATGTGCTCCCTCAAGCTCGCGCGCAAAGGTCCGCTCCATGCCGACGATGCTGCCATCCGGAGTCTAATCCATTAAAATTAGACGTGAAAAAGCGGCAGAATCGACCATTCTCGATGCGAAAAAGCGGCAGAATTGACTAAAATTAATGCGAAAAAGCGGCAGAATCGACTAAAATTAATGCGAAAAAGCGGCATAAATTACTCTAATTTACTGTAATATAGGAGATAGAGGTTCTGCGTCCGTTCTGCTCGATTTGCGTCAATAAGTTCAGCGTGAAAAAGATTACCCAGTTCCATAAAAGTGAAAAAGATTACCCGTTGCTTAAAATAGGTGGCTGGATAATACGTTTGGCTATGTGGACGCGATGAATCGCGTCCCTACTATTGGGATATCCAACTGAATAATTTAATGCATTACTAAAAAAAGGAGACTCCGATTGGCGGAGTCTCCTTTCGGGGGTTATTGGAGTGGAGGGGTTATTTCTTGAAGAGGCGTATAATTTCGCCGATCCAAAGCACGATAGAGGTGGCTCCGATGATGACGAGCCAGTCGATGACGCTAAGGGGAGTGACGTTGAAGAATTCGCCTCCGACGCTGACGATGAAAATCTGGCCCAGAAGGATGACCAATGCGATGAGGACGAATCCTCCGCAGTTCTTGAAGTGAAACGCCGAGCGTCCTGTCTCGAAAGCTCTGGCGTTAAACATATTCCAGAACTGAAGGAAGACGAAGATAGTAAAGAACATCGAAAGTTCTATCGGAGTCAGATTGGCATAGCCCATGACGGTATCTCGATCCTGCGGTATGAAGGAGAATATCTCTGTGATCGACTGCACGCTATATGACTCGAAGATATATAGCAGGCCGAGAAGGATCAAGAAGAAGATGCCTCCGACCCCTACGATCGATTGCCACATCGGCTTATTGATGATGAAGGCTTCGCGCGAACGCGGCTTATCTTTCATGACGCTTTCCGATGGGGGAAGCGAGGCGAGCGCCATTGCCGCGAATGTATCCATGATGAGGTTGACCCAAAGCATCTGGGTGACGGTCAGAGGAGACTCTGTGCCCATGAACGCTCCGGCAAGCACGATGAAGCAGGCCGCTACATTGACGGTCATCTGGAAGAGAATAAACCGCTGGATATTCTGGAAGAGTGAGCGACCCCACATTACGGCGCGTCCGATAGAAGAGAAGGAATTGTCGACGATAGTGATATCCGATGCTTCCTTAGCCACGGAAGTGCCGTCGCCCATCGAGAGCCCGACATGGGCGGCTTTCAGGGCGGGAGCATCGTTGGTGCCGTCGCCGGTCACTGCGACTACTTCATTGTTGGCCTGCAGGGATTCGACGAGGCGCTTCTTATCGAGCGGACGCGCACGGGCGATGATTTTGATCTTGCCTACGCGGCGACGCAATTCATCGTCGGGAAGTTCGGCAAATTCAGTGCCGGTGATGATATTTTCTTCGCCGTCGACAGCGTCATTCCATAAGCCGACCTGGCGACCGATTTCCTTGGCGGTGCCGGGAGTGTCGCCGGTCACTATCTTCACGTCGATACCGGCCTCCATTACCTCCCTGACGGCGTCAGGGACGTCGGCGCGGACAGGGTCGGATATGGCCACGATGCCGAGGAATGTCAGATTCTTGGCGGCTACTTTGCCTTCGATGATCGTCGGGTCGCCGTCGGAGAGTTCCTGATAAGCGAATCCGAGGGTACGCATAGCCATATTCTGGTATTCCAGAAGTTGAGCATCGATTTCCTGCTTGGTCACTCCGGCAGTGTTCTTACACATTCCGAACACTATCTCCGGAGCGCCCTTTACGTAAAGGATGCGCTTGCCCGTAGAGGACTTAACTACGGTAGCCATATATTTTCGCTCCGTAGTAAACGGAAGTTCTTCCAATCGGCCGGCTTCCTCGCGGAGTTTGGCGTAGTCTACTCCGCGCTCCCGGAGCCAGAGGATGAGCGCGCCTTCAGTAGGATTGCCGAGCACCTGCGGCTTATCGCCCGAGAGGTCGAGTTGAGCGGTAGAGTTGACGGCGATTCCTTCATAGAGCACTTCATCCGAAGGATTTCCGAAGAAATTAGTCTTATAGATCTGCATCTGATTCTGGGTCAGAGTGCCGGTCTTGTCGGTGCAGATGACTGTAGTCGCGCCCATAGTCTCGCAGGCATGCATCTTGCGCACGAGATTATTGGTCTTAAGCATGCGGCGCATCGAATAGGCCAGCGAAAGGGTGACTGCCATCGGCAGGCCTTCCGGGACAGCCACTACTACTAGCGTCACTGCAATCATCAAGGTCTGAAGCAGATATGCCACGAATTCGACCCAGTTGAAGTCGAAGTTGAAGAAATACATTGCAATTCGGCCTACTACGATCAGAGCTGCAAATGCGTAAGAAATCTTTGTGATAAGGTCGCCCAGGCCATCAAGTTGCTCATTAAGCGGAGTCTTTACGGAATCGTCGATCTGAGCGGCTTCGAAGACCTTGCCATTTTCCGTCTTGTCGCCGACGGCGAAGACCTTCATGACGCCGTGGCCTTCCATGACCTTGGTGCCACGCATGGCATGATTGGAGGGGAAAGTGTCTTCAGGATTGAATTCCTCCTTGATGACAGTCTTATGGCAGATGGGTTCGCCGGTAAGCGTAGACTCGTCGATATTGAGCGAGACGGCTTCGAGGAGTTCTCCATCGGCCGGTACCTCTTCCCCCGTATTGAGAATAACGATATCTCCAACCACTATATCCTTACGTGCTACGGAGGTCACGTTGCCGTCGCGTATGACCTGCACCGGCTCATCGTCGTTGACTTGATTGAGCAGAGCAAATTCCTTATCGGCCTTAAGTTCGAAGATGAATGCCAATCCGGTTGCGAGCAGGATGGCGATGAAAATACCTATAGGCTCGAAGAATACTCCGGCTCCCTTATCGAGTCCCCAGTATTCATAGCAGGAAATTCCGATTGACAGGGCGCCGGCTACAAGCAAGATTATGATAAGCGGGTCGCCGAACTTCTCCAGGAAGCGCTTCCATAGCGGATCCTTTTCCGCAGGCGTCAGGATATTGACGCCGTTTTTACGCCGGCTTTCCTCAACCTGAGCCGAGGTCAGTCCGGAAAAATGATGTTGCGACATGATAGTGAAGTATAAGTATGTGTTTTTATTATTTGAGCGTAAAATTACAACTTTTATTTGATTAATCAATTAAGACGGGGTCTAAAATGTAACATTTAACCGGTTAGTGACTATAAAAATTCCGGGAGTCCGCAATGTCGCAGTCTCCCGGAATGGAAATAGATCTTATAATTAAAATGACCGTTTTACTCGGGTTTCATCGAAATTTCTACCCGGTCAGCGTTGCAGATATACCGGGAGCCGAAGTCACGGATGGATTCGGGTGTCATCCGATCAAGCAATGCAGTGTAGTCGCTGTCCATGTCAGGGCCGTATTGATCATAGACTTTGATGACAGTCTCCCAATATCCGTTGTCTGTGCGGTTTTCAATTATATTCTTGGCGAGATATGCTTTCACTTTACCAAGTTCTTCAGAGGTCGGACCATTGGTCGTCATCTCTTCAATAGTGGCGCGGACCACTCCGAATACCTCCTCGTTTATTGACCCGACTTTCTGAGCTATGAAGAAATCCGCCTGGCCCTGAGGTGAGGCGTTATGCCTGATATAATATGTCAGTCCGTTGGGTAGAGTCCCTGTCTTTACTTCAGGATCCATCGGGATAGCCGGGGCTGCTGCGGCTGAAAGTGCCGCTCCCATGAGGAGAGAGCTTAAAAGAAGATGTTTCATCATTAATGTTATCAGAATATGAAATTTAATTTAATTGCGTGATAGTTGAGATGACCGGCCGATTTCCAATAGTTGCCATTCCATTCAGCTTCTAAAGAGATTGCAAACTTATCAGCTATCGTGCGGAGAATTCCAACGTGGAATCCGACAGTGACGTTGAGGGAGGAATCAAGTAGAAAAGCCCCGGTTTCGGCGCGTTCCAATCCGGACATTTCAGAGTCATCATTGTTAAGAAGGAGTTCGCAGGCATAGGGAAATTTCCCCTTAATCGATAATGTAGAGTCAAATAGCCAATATCTGCCGATTTTAAGACTTCCCCATGCTTCGGCGGATAAAGCTGCTGAGTTTACAACACGGTAATTATATGGTTCAATATATGCTGAGGTCCTCCGATACCATTCCGGTGTCAGCATAAGATAGAACCGGCTGATCGAACTGATCTTCCTACCCCATCTTCCTCTGACAGATATGTCTATCGCATTATCGGCATACATCTCATTCGAA
Source organism: Muribaculaceae bacterium (assembly GCA_029057985.1). Taxonomy (GTDB): domain Bacteria; phylum Bacteroidota; class Bacteroidia; order Bacteroidales; family Muribaculaceae; genus Lepagella. The sequence continues at coordinate 27,721 of JAIDYR010000017.1, forward strand.
CCTATGACAGGATAGATGGCTGAAGTTGCGTCGCCGAATATCTTTTCTTGCCCATGCCGACGGTAGATTCTTAAGGATCCCGTAGCACCCCATTCATGCTCATGACCGGCGGCAGGCACAAGCCAGCCTACTTCAGCCTCTAATTGATTATGCCATGCATGGGCAAGCGGCAACTTGTTAAGATCTGAGAGGATATTGTCGAAGGTGAAACGACTGAGACGACATGTCGCAAAAGCTCCACGCCCGGAAGAGGGATAAATGTCAAGATCGAGATGGAAGCGATAGCCGTCGTAGCAGGTGGAGAGTCCGTCGCCTGCAAAACGATTATAATGAGTGCCGAGCCCGGTCAGATGATAGATCTTGTCAACGCCCATTTCACTTTTGAAAACGACTTCGTTTGACTGCTTGTATTTCATCATTCCCAGTCCGATTCCCGCATAATAATTACCGATGCAACGATACATTGCTCCGATTGAAAGATCAAGCTTCCCGACAACGTTTCGCGGCCGAGGATCGACGTCGCGATATTGCAGCAATGCAGTATAGCTCAATTCAGCTCCCCATGCGAGGCGTCCGCGACTGTCGGCGTAACCTCCTGAGAAAGAGTATTTCTCCCGCTTCAGGTCGCCTCCTATGGAGTCGGCAAGGAGATATGGATATAGTAGGGGAGCGTCGGCAGTTTCGTTCCATACTACATTGCGGGTCAGACCATTGATGTATGATGCGTGTCCCCATAATGTAGAAGATAGATATTTGGTATATGTCTGTGCTGCTGCTTCCAGGCAACGGTCGGCATCTCCGATGCGCGAATCCGGATTATCTTTCGATCTCTGCGAAGTATATCCCCCACCTACCGATGTCCGGCCGATGTCCATACGCCATTGGTTCAGTACGGGATTTGAATAGATCGAAGGGGATATCTTCCATAGCCCTGCCGATTGCTCCATAGATGCAGCTATCAGCCTGTCGGCCCTTCCCGGGGATGGCGATGCTATTGTGTCATCATTTTTCAGGAGTGTCAAATCCGACGAGATAATGGGAGTGGAAGCAGACCCGAAGACAGCAATTTTCATCAACTACTTCGGCCTTTTCATCGAGTTCGGGGAAAGTGATGAGAATGCTTACATAAGTTCTGCATGTCGACCCGGAGGCCGTCAGAGGATCGTCGCATGATTCAAGGCCTATGACGGCAATTAAGATTACAAACAGATATTTCAGATATTTGATCATACTTTATGGGGCTTATTCAATTTATTGAAATCGGATTCCTGATTTAGAGCCGGTTTACTAAAGAATGTTAACGAGAAAATGCACAGATTTTGAGGCAGTTTCGATTTTTGAAGAAGGAGCGATGCGGGCATCGCGACAGATGAGACTTGGCGGAATGGACCTAAAAGACGCCGAGCGAAGAGGG
>JAIDYR010000018.1 GCA_029057985.1 Muribaculaceae bacterium
AGCCGGGGTCGAACCGGCACGGATTGCTCCACTGGTGTTTGAGACCAGCGCGTCTACCGATTCCGCCATCAGGGCTTTTCGGATGGCAAATTTAATACTTATTTTCCATCCGACCAAATTTTAAACCGGATATTTGCGTTGTAACGCTTATTATTCGTAGATTATCTTGGCTTTGCGGAGCACTCTCCAGCATCCGTCTTCGAAGACTGCCGTGCCGCTGGCTATTGTGCGTATTCCGTCAGCTTCGGCCGTATCCGTTATATCTTGGGCTACACATCCGCCTCCAAGATAGTATTCAGGATTGTCGAGGGCCATGTCAATAGTGACGGCTGCCTGAAGCACTTTATAAGTACCGGTATAGCTGTCGGTGGAGGTAAGCACAAAGATACTCTTTCCCTCTACAGGCTTGCGATCCGCTCTCACGAATATACCCTTCGAGTTAACCCGTCCGAGGTAAATCTTTCGGACATTCTCGGATCTGCGTGCCGCCGACTTATCTTCCGGCTGCCCACCGTCTTCTCTGACCTCGGCCGGATTAGGCCTGGATATCTGAGTGCGGGAGATGCCGACCGGAGCCGTCTCGAGAGCCACATCCTCGGCCACCTGCTTCCGGGTCGCTCCCTTGAATGAGGAGAGTTCGCGACGCGCCGCTGCCAACTCATTAGCCATGCGGTTATTGTCATCGTTAAGGCGCAGATTGTCTTCACGCAGGGAATGAATCTGACGCTGGAGTCCTCGAATCTCTTCATCCTTTATGGCGATAGTGCGGGCAAACTTCTCGCGGAGCGCACTTTCACCTCGCTCGGAGACAAATTCCACCTGGGATGCAGCGTAATCCTCTTCTTCCTCATCTTCCTCCTCACGGGCACGGCGACGGCGCTTCTCATCGCGACGTCGCTCTTTCTCCGACCGACGCTCTTCTTCACGCTCCTCTTTTTCGCGTCGGCGCTGCTCCTGGCGAATCTCCTTTTCTTCGCGGGCCTCCTGAGCTTCAAGGTCTTTGGCCGCCTTTGAAGAATTCTGCATAGTCTTCGACGCGAAAACTACGAGCCATACGACCACTCCGACCAATACTATAAGAGCGACGATATAGAGCCATGTAGACGATGATGAATCGGATTTGGAATCTGAATCATCCGGCACGACATCGACCGCAGCAGCCGACTCTGCGGCATTCGTCTGGTCGATGACCTCTTCAGCCGTAGGCATGACGGGGGCCGTCTCCGGCACTTCCTGAGTGGGAGCGACATTCTCGGGCTCTTCCGGAGCTGCGGTCTGAGCCGGCTCCTCCTTGGGCATATCAGCCGGATCAGTAAAATTGAGAGCGAGGAGTTTTTTCTTTACTCGTGCGCGCGCTCCTTTACCTTTTTCATTGAGCGCACCCGACTGAAAAAAAGTGGAACTCCAATACTCTACTACCTTATCTTTATCCCAAGAAGCGTAATCACCGGGGGTCCCTGCATTCTTGAAGGCCTTAATATTTTCTTTCTCCTTATCCTTAAGCTGACTTTCCAGATCAGCCATCGACTGAGGATTGAGATTATCAAGGTAGTCTGAACCATTGTTGACCCATCTCAGATACCATTGTGCGGTGACGGCTCGAGCGCGATCCATCTCCTCCTTTGTGACGGCCTGAGCCGTAGGGGGAGCGACTACTGCCGCTGCAAAGACCGCAAGGCAGAATATTATCAGTTTCCTCCGAAATTCCATCATATTTATCAAGTTTTAATAGATGCGGAATGTCAGACACCACTTTTTTAGCGTTGCCTGACATCCGGATATCTAAGGATTAATTTGATTTTGACTTTCAGGATTGAGGGGATTACTCCTCTTCATCCTTCATATTATGGAAGACATTCTGCACATCTTCATCATCCTCGAATTTCTCAAGGAGTTTTTCGAGCGCTTCGCGCTGCTCTGCAGTGACTTCTTTATAATCAGTCGGGATGCGTTCGAACTCGGCACTGACGATTTCCGCTCCGCTTTCCTCGAGGAATTTCTGGAGGTTGGCAAACTGATCGAAGGCGCCATAGATGAGCCATTCCTCTTCTTCAGCCTCAAGTTCGGCCTCGAAGTCCATAAGCGCAAGTTCAAATTCGTCGTGGTCAGTGCCTTCGGCGGGCTTGATATGGAATACGCTCTTGTGGTCAAAGAGGAATGAGAGCGAGCCCTGAGTGCCGAGGCTGCCGCCGTGCTTGTTGAAGTAACTGCGGACGTTGGCTACCGTACGCTGGTTGTTGTCGGTAGCTGTCTCGACTACGATCGCTATGCCGTAAGGACCATATCCTTCATAGACTATTTCCTTATAATCGGAGGCGTCCTTATCGGTAGCCTTCTTGATGGCGCGTTCTACTGTATCCTTCGGCATATTGGCCGCCTTGGCATTCTGCATGAGCACACGCAGACGGGGATTCATCTGCGGGTCGCTGCCGCCGGCTTTAACAGCCATAGTGATTTCCTTACCGATACGCGTAAAAGTACGCGACATATTGCCCCAGCGTTTGAGCTTACGGGCCTTGCGATATTCAAATGCTCTTCCCATTTATCTTGTTGTATATTTTATCTTGAATATTGTATTATCGAAGTTCTGCGCCGAGGCCTTTCTTGAGGGCGTCGACAATTTTGGTCATCACGGCATCGATCTGACGATCCTGAAGCGTCTTCTCGTCATCCTGCATGGTGATAGCGATTGCATAACTCTTCTTTCCTTCAGGAAGATTCTTCCCTTCGTAGACGTCGAATAGCCGTACTTCACGGAGCATCTTGCCTCCTGCCTTGCGCACGGCAGTCTCCACCTGCGCGAATGTCACTCCATTGTCGAGCAGCAGGGCCAGATCGCGACGCACGGGCTGAGTCTTGGGGAGCGGTGAAAATTCCGTCTTAGACTTGGACGCCATTTTGTAAAGTTCATCCCAGTTAAGTTCGGCATAGGCCACATCCTGGTCAATATCGAAACGCTTGAGTTCCTTGCGAGAGATCAGGCCGAGTTCGCCGATTGTCTTTCCGGCCTTGGATTCGATCAGAAGGCGCACGGCATAAAGCTGATTGGAATCCTGACTGAATTTCAAAGCCCCGTTAGAAATTCCCAGTCTGCGTAGAATTGTCTCAACGATAGCCTTAAGCTGGAAGACATCGGCAGCGACCTCCTGCTGATTCCAGCCGCCCTGACGATAAGCGCCTGTCAGCCAGATTCCGAGATGACATGCTTCCGAGTATCCTGCGAGTGCTTTATCGGGTCTGGCTTCAGCCTTGGAGGCATCGTAGCGGTAGACATTGCCGAATTCATACATGCGGAGGTCTGATGCCTTTCGATTTACGTTATGGGCTATCGATTCCAGGCCGCCATAGAGCAAAGTGCGACGCATGGTCGAGAGATCCTGACTGAGAGGATTCATTAGCACTACTGCTGTCGATGCGGGATAGACCTCATTATCGGCATAATATGACGCAGCCGAAAGGGAATTATTGAGAATCTCCATGAAGCCGCGGGCTGAAAGGAGATTACTGATCGACTGCTGAAGTGCATAGCTCTTGTCGACATCACCGCGCACCGACAGATTGGCATGCATCTCGCTGCCGAATTCGACATTGTTATAACCGTAGACTCGCAGGATCTCTTCGACCACGTCGCATGGGCGGGTCACGTCGACGCGATAGGTCGGGACGTGGAGACGCAGCATATCGGGATCTTCCGTTGTTGCGACTGCGAAGTCGAGGGCCTTGAGAATACACATTATCAGGGGTTGAGGAATCTCCTTGCCTATCAGATCCGCACAGTACTTAAGCGAGAACATGACCTCTACAGGATTGACGGGTTCGTCGTAAATATCGACTACCGGACCGCATACCTCGCCGCCTGCAAGTTGCTGCACGAGAATAGCGGCAACGCGCGCTGCGAAGAGGGTGATATTGGGGTCTGTGCCGCGCTCGTAGCGGAAGGAGGCATCTGTGCTCAATCCGTGGCGACGGGCCGAGCGACGCACGCGGGTCGGATTGAACCATGCGCTTTCAATGAATATATTCCGGGTCTCGGATGTGACTCCGGAATCAAGTCCGCCGAAGACTCCGGCTAATGCCATCGGACGCTCCGCGTCGCAGATCATCATGTCAGCGGAAGTCAAAGTGTGTTCGACGCCGTCGAGTGTGGTGAATTTCGTGCCGTCCTCGCATGTGCGGACCTCTATCTTCTCTCCCTTTACCTTGTCGAGATCGAAGCAATGGAGCGGCTGCCCGAGACCGAGAAGTATGAAGTTGGTGATATCGACGATATTATTGATCGGGCGCTGTCCGGCCGCGATCAGCAGATTACGCAGCCATTCCGGGGATTCGTTGACGCGGACTCCGCGGATAGTAATGCCCGTATAGCGGCCGCAGCCCTCCTTATCAAGTATCTCTACAGTAGCTCCCCCTTCCGGGCAATCGATAGCGAATGCATTTGCGTCAGGGAGATGGATTTCAGGAAGCACTGCATGCTCGTCGTTGGCATAAAGCTCGCGCCAGAGATGGGCCTTCAAGTCGCGCGCGCACCCGTAGTGGCTGGCGGCATCGACCCGGTTGGGAGTCAGCTCTACCTCAAGGCGATAGTCGCTCTCCACATTGAAGTATTCAGCTGCGGGAGTGCCTGCGGCCACATTATCAGGAAGAACCATGATGCCGTCGTGGGATGTTCCTACGCCGATCTCATCTTCGGCGCAGATCATGCCAAAGGATTCCACACCGCGGATCTTCGACTTGCGGATCTGAAACTCCTTGTCGCCGTCATAGAGCGTGGTGCCGACCGTAGCAACTACCACGGTCTGACCGGCGGCTACGTTGGGAGCGCCGCAGACAATCTGAGTCGGCTGCCCGTCGCCGAGGTCGACGGTAGTGATATGCAGATGGTCGGAGTCGGGATGATCTTCGCAGGTCAGAACCTTTCCGACCACAATCCCCCGCAGGCCGCCGCGTATGGTCTCGACCTCCTCTACGTTGTCACATTCCAGACCCAGAGAAGTGAAGACCGCCGCAAGTTCGCGGGGAGTATAATTGAAGTCAATGTAGCGTTTGAGCCACTTGTAGGATATATCCATCGATGAGTCGATTTATATTGATTCTGTAATGAGCGGACGCCTCCGCAACAGGACGATGAGCAGCAACCGACATATTGTCGGCCTCAAGGCGAGTCCCGGGGAGGAGCCTAATGATTTGCAAAATTACTAAAAAATCGGGGCATTTCACTCTATTAAGGCAAAAAATATAACTTTTTAATTGAAAAGGTGGGATTTTGCAAATTATTTTTGTTAAATTTGCAGTCGATATGGGAGGATTGACTGTCCTTCACGTCGACACGAAACAAATGAAAATCCACCACGAAGGAACCAACATACTCATCCTGCTTTTCATCGTCCTGCTGGCGCTGAATATTCCGGTGTGGCTATTCCTGCCCCCCTGGATTCTGCCCGCCATATGCTCCGGGCTGTCGCTGTTGGTCTATTCTTTCGTCTTTAATTTCTTTCGCTGTCCGGTGCGCTCCTTTAAGGGCGACAGCAAAAATCTTGTCGTAAGCTCGGTCGACGGCAAAGTTGTGGCAATCGAGCGCGTAAGAGAGCCGGAATTCATAAAAGGGGATGCAATAATGCTGTCGGTCTTCATGTCGCCGCTGAATGTGCATGCCAACTGGTTTCCGACCTCAGGCGTTGTAGAATATGTGAAGCATCATAACGGCCGTTTTCTCTCTGCCTATCTGCCGAAGAGTTCGACAGAAAACGAGCGCTCCACTATCGGCCTGGCGACTCCCGAGGGCTATCGTCTGACAGTGCGCCAGATAGCCGGCGCAATGGCCCGACGCATCGTGACTTACGCCAAAGTAGGCCAATATGCCCTCATCGACGAGCATCTGGGATTCATAAAATTCGGTTCAAGGGTCGATATCTACCTCCCTCTCGATGCCGAGATTCTGGTAGAAATGGGCCAGGCCACACGTGGCGGACTGACTCCGATCGCACGCTTACCCAAAATCAAAGCATGAACATAATCCGCAAAAACATACCCAATTCGCTGACTTGCCTCAATATTCTGTCGGGATGTGTGGCCATTGTGTTTGCGTTTCATCCGACGGAGAGTTTCGGCTCGATGTCCGGGTGGCAATGGGCTTGTCTGGCTATAGGGATAGCGGCGATAGCTGATTTCTCCGATGGCTTCATGGCCCGTCTTCTCAAGGCTTATTCAGATCTGGGCAAGCAGCTCGACTCGCTGTCTGATCTTGTCAGCTTCGGAGTCGCGCCGGCCATGCTGCTTATGAATCTTGCCGGAGAATTTCCGCAGATCCCCCTCTGGGTTCGCTGGGCAGCGCTGCTTATTCCGATATGCGGCGCCCTGAGGCTGGCCAGGTTCAATATAGATCCCCGTCAGACCGATGGATTCATTGGATTGCCGATTCCTGCCAATGCTATATTCTGGATCGGATGGGCTGCATTGGCCACGTCCGGATGGCAGGCCGCGGTCAATCCGTGGATTCTCCTTACCGCAATAATTCTCGAAAGTCTCCTGATGACTTCCAATATCCGGCTATTCTCCCTTAAATTCAAGAATTTCGGATGGGCAGGCAATCAGCTTCGCTGGGTGCTTATCCTTGCCTCTCTGCTCCTAATCATATTCTGGGGGCTGCAGGCTTTCTGCCCGATTATCTTTATCTATATCATCCTCTCAGTCTATCCTCGCGGCAGTTGACCGTCAGATACATAAATTCAGGCGTCCGACGTCGAATGAAGATGCCTGGCCCGCCTTAAAATCTCCACAACCCGATACGGTACGATTCCGTCTGTCCTTAATCCTCATTATTTCTTTAAGAATTAGCAATGTCATATTTTTTCGCTATAATATTAATCCTGATTCTGATCTGGATGTTTTTCGGCGACAGAATCCGTCGATGGCTTCAACGTCGGATGATGGAAAAATTCGAAGATGCAATCCGGACCCGGATGGGGATGCCCTCTGCCAAGGAGGAGCGTCGCCAACGCAAAGCGGCCGACCGACAGGCTCACCACAGCAGTTCCTACGGGCAACGCCAGAAAGGGGGCGCCTACTACCATCCCGGTCCGAACGCAGGAGCGCGCTCTTCTCAATCCGTCGGAGACACCATTATTCCTCGGGAATACGCCGAAGATGTGGAATACGTAGAATATAAGGAATATTCCGCCTCTGCCACTGTCATTGCGGAAGATGACCCTTCCACAGGTAGAAAGACCTCACGCGTCATCACCGAAAGTCAGGTATCCGATGTAGAATACGTAGAAATCAAGTCAAAAAGTAAGTGAAGACTCTATATATCACAGATCTTGACGGCACCCTGCTCGACAGCAACGTAGCCGTAACCGAGCAATCTATCGAAATGCTTAACAGAGCAATCGATATGGGAGCCTTGATCAGCGTCGCCACTGCACGCACTCCGGCCACTCTTGCCTCATTGCTCAAAAACATCCACTTCCGACTCCCTCTCATCGTCATGACCGGAGCGGCCCTTTGGAATCGGGAGTCCAATTCATACTCTCACGTCTGCCATTTCCCGCCTGATAAAGTCAGAGAAATACGCGCCGTCTATGATCGCTACTCCCTCCCCTCTTTCATATACACATTGCGGGATAATATGATGCATATTTATCATCAGGGTCCGCTCTCCGACCGCGAACGCGCTTTCGTCGCCGAACGCCTCGACTCTCCCTATAAGACTTTTCACCTGTGCGACGCGCCTCTCGCCTCTTTTAATTTCGGCAAGAGTGAAATCACATCTTCCGACCCGATCGATATCCCTGAAGTGATCGATGACGCCATTCTATTCTTCGGAATGCAACAGACCGCACCCGATCATCCCGCCTTCGAAGCATTGGCACAGATCCGACATATCAACCCTATGATCTATCCTGATGCCAATACTCCTGATATAACGATGGTAGAGGCTTTCCCTCAGGAGGCATCCAAACGCAATGGCATCCGATTGCTCAGGGAAATGACCGGAGCCGACCGGATCGTAGTATTTGGTGATAATCGCAACGATCTTCCTATGTTTGAGGAAGCTGACCTGGCGGTCGCCGTAAGCAATGCCCTCCCCGAAGTCAAAGATAAGGCGGATCTGGTGATCGGCAATCATGACGAAAATGCGGTAGCGGCTTTCATCCTTGAAGATACCCTCAAAAACTCTCCCGCACCTCTACTTACCGAATTCTGAATGGTCAGAACCCGGGAAGCAACCATCTATTGACAGATATCCGATAGTTTCAACGACTGAATAGTCAAGCAAGCAACTCAAATGAAACTCGCCCTCTACGACAATCAGCGGACCGGACGCTTCATATTCCTGCTGCTGAGCATCATAGCAATCATCGCGGTGATGCTCATCAGCAATAATCTCGTCAAGGCCCTCGCCCAGCAGGAACGCGAAAGGATGAATATATGGGCGCAGGCTACCGAGCGGCTTGCCCATGCCGATGCAGACGCTGACTTTGAATTTCTGTTATCTATAATCGAGCAAAACAACTCGATTCCGGTCATGGTAGCCGACGGCGATTTCAATATAATGGAATTCAGAAATTTCCGGCTGCCCGACGGAGAATCAAACCCCTCCGCGGGATTCGATCAGCTCTCTCCCAAAAACCGCAACTATCTCCTTAAGCGACTTAAAGCCCCCGGGGGCGACACTCCTCTACGGGAAATGGCTCAGAAGAATCCCCACTTCATTGAAGTGAAGATTTATGATGATGCCTATCAATATATTTATTATGAGGATTCCATTCTGCTTAAACGCCTTAGCTGGTATCCCTATATTCAATTGGGCGTCATGGTCATTCTCGTGGTAATCATCTATTTCGCAGTTATCTATACCAAGAGAGCCGAACAAGACCGGGTATGGGCCGGACTTTCTAAAGAGACTGCCCATCAGCTCGGCACCCCTATCTCCTCCCTGATGGCATGGACACAATATCTGGAGGCTACCGGAGTCGAACCGGAAATCACTAAGGAAATCGACAAAGACGTCAAACGCCTATCTGTCATCGCCGACAGATTCTCAAAAATCGGAAGTGTGCCCGAACTTAATCTTGAATATCTTAACGACGTGCTTGTCACTTCGCTCGATTACATGAAGAATCGCATTTCGGGAAAGGTAAAGATTTCAATGGATCTTGATCCTGACGATCACGGAGTTCGACTCTCGCGTCCCCTCTTCGAATGGGTAATGGAAAATCTCGCCAAAAACGCAGTCGACGCAATGGACGGCAAGGGAGAGATTGATATCTCCACCGGAAGCGACGGCAAGATTGCATGGATTGAAATCAGAGATACGGGAAAAGGGATAGCCCGCAAGAATTTCAAGACTGTCTTCAATCCCGGATTCACAACAAAAAAGCGGGGATGGGGACTCGGGCTTACTCTCGTGAAGCGTATTATCGAAGACTATCACGGCGGACGCATATTCGTCAAATCCTCAGAAATTAATCAGGGCACAACCTTCAGAATCGAACTTCCTCTCTGCTGAACGCCCTGACTATAGAATCTATCATCTAAAACAACCTCACTTTGCATTCACGTCTCGACCTGGCCACGCGCCTGACTCAGCATCTTACCCAGCAGCAACTGCGTTTCGTCAGGTTGCTGGAGCTTAATGCGCCCGAACTTGACGAGGCCGTCGAACACGAACTGGAAGCAAATCCCGCTCTCACCTACGCCGAACCTTCTCCCTTACCTTCACCACCTCCCCCGCCCTCTTCCCCTTCTTATTTTGACTTTGGCAGCCGGGCGCTTAACTATGACGGCGACCAACCGTCGTTTTCACCGGCAGATAATTCCGAATCACTCTCCGACATATTGTTTCGTCAGATCGATGAGCGCAAGGTGAGACCGGAGGTGGCTCTGACTGCAAAATATATTGTCGGCAACCTTGACAGCAACGGCTGGCTGACCCGATCTCTTCCTAATATCCTCAATGATCTGGCAATCAATCATGACCATGAAGTCGACGACGCTACCGGACGCGAAGCCTTGCAACTCGTGCGCAGTCTTGACCCTGCGGGCATTGCAGGCGAGAATCTTGCCCAGACTCTGCTCCTGCAACTGCAACGTCTCCCCAAATCCCAAGAGCGTGACGATGCCATAGCGATCATATCCGACTATTTCAGGGAATACCACATGCGCCATTCCCACAAAATAATATCCGGCCTGAATATTTCCCGTCAACGTCTTGATGCAGCCAACGCTCTCATTCTCTCACTCAATCCAAAACCGGGAGCCCCTTACGGCGGAAATGACGCCACTCGGGCAGCCGTCATCATTCCGGACTTTATCATCTCAGATGAAAACGGCGAACTTACAATCCAATTGACCAATCGGCTGCCCGAACTCACTATTGAGGAGAGTTTCTCAGAAGCCATGGCGAATCTGCAGGCAGCGAAGGCTGAGCGCCAACGACTCAAACAGCAACAGAAATCGAGAAAACAAAACTCCAACGGAACGCCGGCAAAAGATGAGGATGAATTCATCACGTCGCGTTACGTCGAAGCCCGCGACTTCATACAGCTTATCCGACAGCGCCAACAGACTCTGATGAGCGTCATGACGGCCATCGCCGACTACCAGAAGACCTATTTTGAAACGGGCGACATATTCACTCTCCGCCCTATGATGCTCAAGGATATAGCCAACATGACAGGACTCGATATATCTGTCATTTCGCGATCTACAGCCAATAAATACGCAGTTATGCCCTGGGGAGAGATCGTAGGGCTGAAATCATTCTTCAGCGGCAAGGTAAATGGGCCGGCACCGGGCCATCCCCGACCGTCAGGTAATATCCGGAATCCACACGGAGATACAACGGAAAACCGGGAAAATACCGAATCCCTGACCAACCGCCAGATCCAGGCGGCCATAGCCGATCTGATTAAGGAGGAGGATCCGCGTCATCCATTAAGCGATGAAAAAATACGCGCCAAACTCGAAGAAGCAGGCTACGATATCTCACGACGCACAATTGCCAAATACCGCGACCGCGCCGACATTCCTGTCGCACGACTACGGAAAAAGTTTTAATAATTCAATAAAATAAGCCGCTTTCAGGCAAAAAAATTCCTAAAATAATTGTCAATCACATAATTTTTAACTAACTTTGCAAATCGGAATCCTACCCATGCTCTTCGCATAGCGGGAGAGGACTCCGGAATGGATTAAAATAATTCGTCACAAACTACAATGGCAAATACTCCCAACCCGCAGGAACAGAACGCAATCGACACTCTCAACGATCAGCTCACCTCTGTCAGTGAGAGAGTTGCAAAAAATAAGAAAGTCCTGACATGGACTCTCGTAATTCTCATCCTCATCGGCGCTTGCTGGTGTGGCTGGCTATGGTTCTACCAGACTCCCCGCGTCAACAACTCCGTAAAAGCCTACGATGAAGCAATGTCGAAAGCTATGGCCGGCGATTCAGTTGCAGCAATAGAATTCGCAAAGGTTGCCGACAAATTCGATGGCACCGACGCAGGCAATATCGCCGCCATGCAGGCCGCTCAGGCTTACTACCGCCTCGGCAAATATCAGGACGTTGTCAAATATCTCGGTAAATTCTCTACCAAAGAGGAAGTACTCAGCGCTCAATCCGACGTGTTGCTCGGCGACGCTTACGTTAACCTGAAGAAATATCCTGAAGCAATAAATGCTTATCAGGCTGCCGTAAAGAAAGCTACCGGCAATGAGCAGATCGTGCCGATGGTACTCTGGAAAGAGGCTAACGTCTACGACGCCCAGAAAAAATATCAGGAAGCACTTTCATGCTATGAGCAGATCAAGGCTTCCTTCCCCAACTTCACTTTCGGCAACGGACTCACACCCGATGCTTATATCGCCCGCGAGAAAGCACGTCTCGGCAAATAATAGCCTTGCAACGTCATCGCGCAATCTACTCCAATATGCCCCTTCGAAGATTTCTAAAGAATCTTCATCCATAAAATAATAAAACACTTTGCTATTTTATGTAAAGGGTCGACGCAAGTTGCGCCGGCCCTTTCCTTTTGCCTATATTTACGATAGTTGGAAAATCGATTATTTCGCCTGATAGACTTATAATTTAGACAAATTACTTACAAGTTAGACAACTTACTTATAATTCAGATAGCTTACTTTAATGTAGGCAGCTGACAAATAAATCAGATAACTTACTTATAATATAGATAATGAATATATGGATTAAGATAGCCCTGGTAGCCGTTTCCGGAGGATTCGGCGCCGTATGCAGGTTCTTTATCGAGCAATGGCTTAAGGCTACCCCAATGGGCTTCGCGACGTGGGTAATAAACTCTCTCGGATGCTTTCTGATCGGCATTTTCGCCGGATGGCTTATCAATACCGATTGCTCCTGGAGCGATACTACCAAGACAGCCTTCGCTCTGCTGACTATGACAGGCTTCTGCGGAGGCTTCTCCACTTTCTCCAGTTTCACCCTTGACTGCGTGAAATACTATGAGAACGGACATTTCATGATATGGGTCATCTTCGGCACCATGACGGTCTTCGTAGGCCTATTCGGATGTGCAATAGGCTACTATCTAGGGAAAAACTTATAATCGACTCCCCGACCATAATCATCGCAGCGATTCCGGAGCGATGGGTATAAAAAAGAAGCAGACAACTTTCACAAGTTATCTGCCGCTGTGCGAATCAAATTTATTTCTACAAACCTAACATAAACGATTTAGTCGTCATTTTCTTTTTCTACACCTTTATACTAACCTTGTTGTTTCTTTATCCATCCTAAAGGGGAACCGGAAGTCGCACCCCCCGTGGGTAATGTGTGCGTGTGTGTAACCTTAAATCCTTTCTACCTTATATTTCGTAGGCTCCTCTGAGCCTCTTCTGCAATTGACGCAGTGTTGTAAGAATTCACTCAATTAATCTTGAGTATGTAGCCTTGCCGAAGTGAAGATTCCTTGTCTTTCATTTCGACAATGCAAAGTTACAACAACTTCAACCCATATGCAAGCAATATTTTTACAATATAAGGTGGAATATAAACTGTTTCTTTGCTATCTCACTAATTATTAGAATTTTAAAAATTTCAAATATAAGTTGCAATATAGACGCAATATAAGTCTTACGCGCTCTTATATCGCCCCCGGCACGCTCAGATTCTTCCCTATATTCATCACTGCGGCATCAAATCCCTCCCGGTCCAGGGCTTTGTTGCGCATCCGGTTGCGGTAGGAATAGACAGTGCTTACGCTGTAGTTAAGGATCTGCGCAATCCGCGTCGATTCATCGACGCCAAGGCGAACGAATCCATAGATGCGAAGCTCGGGAGTAAGTTCATGGGGATTAGGCAGCTCGATTCTTTCGATGGGCTTAAGCAGCCTGTTGATCTGGTCTATGAAATCCGGGAATATATCCAGGAAAGCAGAATCAAAGATTTTATAGAATTCCTCGTTCTGATCGTCGGCGAATTTTCCGGTCTTGATAAGACGCATCAATTCCTCGCTCTGACCGGCGGAAATTTTACGGGTAACCAATTTCTGAAGCGAGTCAAGGCGATTGGCATAGGTCGAGCATAGGCCTATGAAGTGACCGATATACGTCTCCTGCAGATTTGCAGTCTGCGCGAGTTTGCGGGTATTGTGGCGCGAGCGTTTTATCATTCGGAGAAGGATAACGACAAGCACCACTGAGACGATGAAAAGAAAAGTCACAAGAAGAAAATAGATCATCAGTTCGTCGCGGGAAGCATTGATCTTCTCTTTGTATGCTTCATCAATGACAGGGAGCAGGGCAGCGATGGATACTGTGCGCATTCTGACATTGCCGTCCATTGCATCTTCGAGCGCAAAATTAATATATTTGAAGGCGTCGCTGAGCTCACCCTGCTGATATAGCCAATCGGCGAGTGCCGGGAGCGCGTAGCCATCCTTCACGCATCCTTTGATATCCGATATGGCCGCCTTGGCCAGATATGAGGCATATCCGGTAGGGTCTCCTTCGTTGCGACATGCGAGACCCAACTGAAACGCGGCCATACCATAGAGATTGGACTCTTCCGGGAGAGAATTACAAAGAGATTCAAGCATCTTTCGGGCCTCTACATTTTTACCCTGCTGCACGAGGCGCTCCGCTACGTAGAATGTGCGCGTCTGGTCGTTCGACGGAAGATTATTGATAAGGGAATCATCAAGTTCGTTGAAGAGCGTAGTATACTCCCGGAAAAACTGCTTGTCGCCCTCGACGTACGAACTCATGTATCCATATAATTTTCTCCCCGCGAGCCAATAGGAAATTTTCATTTCGCGATCTGCCACATAGGACTCAACTTCATTGAATTCCTTGACGGCGCGCGTGAAGATTCCGGCTGTGCTCAGGGCATTGATACGCGCTATATGGCTGTTGAAGACAGCTAATCCGCTTCCGCTCTTCTCGGCAAGGCGCAGGGCCATTTCCGAATAAGTAAGAGCGGAATCCGCCCGCATCGGCAGATAAGTCTGGGAAATCCGGAGTGCCAGCCGGCTGCGGGCTTCCGGATCGGATTCAGGCATACGACGAAACACTTCTTTTAGCGAATCGATGAAAGCTGTCTTGTCACGCTGATACAGATCGGCCGAAGCCATCACTTTGTTAAGATTATGGAGATCCTCTTTGGGGAGGTCGACTTTCCCGGCATGCAATGCAGTCGCAGAGAAAACGGCAATGGCGGCCAGAGCATAGCGAACTGAATGGCGCAGGAGAGATTGGAGTTTCTCAAATTTTAGATTCATTTTTTAAGTTGCAATTGCGGATTTTAAGCAAAGTTACAAAAAAAATTTGTAATTTTGCGGTTATGAATCGACCTACTCCCGACAAACAGCGACAATTGATGATTATCATCAATCCTATCGCCGGCGCGCGCGCCGGGGAATCGGCTATCGACATGATTGAGGAAGAAGCTCACAACCTGCGCTATCGGCCGGAGCTGTCATTATATCCGGACAATCCGGAGGAGCAACTCCCTTATCGCATCGATGTCCGCTTCACAGCTTACAGCGGACATGCGACGGAACTCGCACGCGAAGCTGTCGAAAAAGGGTATTATGGTGTGATCGCATGCGGAGGCGACGGGACTGTCAATGAAGCGGCACAGGGTGTATGCGGATCGTTGACGATCCTGGGTATAATTCCGCTCGGTTCGGGCAATGGTCTTGCTCGCCATCTGGGCGTGCCCCTGACAATCCCCGGCGCTTTCAAAGTCATCGCTGAAGACAGAGTGCTTAACTCCGATTATGCGACAGCCAACGGACGGCCTTTTTTCTGTACTTTCGGAGTAGGCTTTGATGCTGAGGTCACTGATAAATTCGCCAAGCTGCCCGGCAGAGGGCTTAAGACTTATCTGAAAGCAGTCTTCGAAGAATATTTCAAATATAAAGGGGAGACATATACCATCATCTCAAACGGGAAGCGACTGACGGAGCAAGCTCTTCTCGTAGCGGTATGCAATGCCTCCCAATACGGCAACAACGCCTATATCGCACCTAATGCCTCAATAAAAGACGGCTTGCTTGACGTCACTATAATCCATCATGGAAATATATTGGAAAATACGATAGCGGCAGTAGAAATGCTGACCGGATTCACGGGAAAGACCGCCTCCTCGACCACTATCCGCCTTCCGGAACTCCGCATTATACGACGCAATAAAGGAGCAGCTCATTTCGACGGCGAACCTGCAACCCTCGATGAAGAAATCGACATCCGATGCCATCATGGCGCGCTTCGTCTTTTCTCTACGGAAAAGAAGCATAAGCTCCATGCCCTCATGTCGCCGGAGATTCCTATAATCTCGCCAATGGTCCTGACAATTCGAGATCTGAGATTTAAGATCTTCAATCTCCTCAATAAGTAGACCCTGTCATTAATCAGCCTATTTAAGAGATCCCCGCACCGCCACCCGCTTCGCGGGCGCCGATACAGGCCTATCGCATAGCCCCGCTCAGCTGGGATAAACACAGCGTCACAGATCACCTATTACTTATTAATTATTAACTATTAACTATTACTTATTAAAGTTTTGTTCACAAAACTTTAATCAACTCCTTCTTTTGCAGCAATTTTCTTTTCCAATCTTGGAATCAATCGATTGACAAAACGGATTGCATAGGTGTCAAAGCCGGTGACCCGATAGACAAAATAGCGCTGGAGCATGAAATTCCACGCCCATGAGACTATCAATGCAACAAACAGACGCGCGGCCGAGAAGTAACCTGCTTTCTTGAATCCTAAGGTCTCAAGCCAATCCCAATCCTTGATGAGATTATAGAGAATCTCAGTGCCAAAGGAATTAAGCAGAAGACTGCCAAGCCAGACCATCACATATTTGACTATGACCGCACGCCAATCAACTCCATCGGCATGAAACGTGAAGCGATAGTTGATCAGACAGTTGACAATACCTCCTGCTACCGCACCTAAGGCTGAGGCAAACAAGGGCGAGAAGCCTATCCATTGAAAGAATACGAAACTTACTGCAAAATCAACCCAGCCCGAAGTCTGAGACGAGACCGCTGAGCGAAGAAATGTAAAGATGAAATTATCGTTTTTAAGTAGGTTATCTCCTACATTTTTTATTTTCATGGACCTTATATTTTAAAGCTGCCACGCCAATACGCAGCTACGTCCCAATGGCGCGGCGCAATCCCGACGGCATCTTCCTGACTCCGGCCTTTGCCATTCCAAGTTGCAAAATTACAAAAAATTTCGTGACTGCGACGTCCGGAGCGACATTTGCGATACGCAAATTTACTCATTTTTTAATTATCTTTTACATTTTAGCCTTTTTTACTTCTCCAATTTTTCAGATTTCAGCCGATTTATAATTAATTTTGCATTTATTTTTACCTCTGACGATAATGAACAACCCCAAATACCGAATCGCCCGGCTCTCAAACGGCATGAAAGTGGCGCTGCGCCATTCCCCGGATTCGATGGTCAGCTATATCGGAGTAGCTGTCAATGCAGGCAGCCGAGACGAAAGCCCGGACCATCACGGTCTGGCACATTTCGTCGAACATACCATTTTCAAAGGCACCTCATCCCGCCGATCATGGCATATCTCCAACCGTATGGAGAGTATCGGCGGGGAATTGAACGCTTATACATCCAAGGAAGAAACTGTCATCTATACAAACGCCCCGGCCGGGAATGCCGCTCGAGCAATTGAACTTCTGGCTGATATAGTAGCCAATTCCAGATTCCCGGAATCTGAATTGGAAAAGGAACGCGAAGTCGTCATAGAGGAAATCAATTCTTATCTGGATTCGCCTGCCGATTCTGTATATGATGAATTGGAGGAACTCATCTTCGCAGACAGCGGCCTTGCTCATAATATTCTGGGCAGCAAGGAGAGTGTCCGCAAGCTGACCTCGTCTGACTGCCGCGCTTTCCTCGACGCCTGGTATGTCCCTTCCAACATGACTGCCTATATTTCCGATCCGGGAGATCCGGATAAGCTGATATCATTAATGGAGAGATACTTCGGTTCGCTCCGATTTGAAGGTGAACGCCATAATCGAATCGCGCCACCCCCATGCGGAGGATTCGATGAAGTTCGCGACCGGCAGGGCCATCAGGCCCATACCATTCTGGCCTACCGGCTTTTCGGCCGAAAGGACCCGCGACGCTTCGCCGCCTTCCTGCTCAATAATTATCTCGGAGGGCCATGCATGAATTCCCGCCTCAATCAGGAATTGCGAGAAAAGCGCGGATTGGTATATACAGTCGATTCGAGCGTAGGGCTTCTCTCCGATACGGGATTGATGCAGATCTATTTCGGATGCGATCCCGACGGCTCTGACCGCTGCATCCGGATTATCCGCAAGGAACTTGAGCGGCTGGCATCCACAACTCTCTCCGATAAGGCTTTCGAAGCGATCCGCACCCAATACTGCGGCCAACTGCTTGTCAGTTCTGACCATCGGGAAAGCACGGCCATGTCGATGGGCAAGAGTCTTCTCTATTACGACAGCATCCACGATATCAGCAGAATGACGGAGCATATCCGCAACGTCTCCAAAGATGAGTTCCGCCAGATTGCAGAATTGATCGCCGCAGCCCCTCTCTGCCGACTTACACTTAGATAATATATGAAAATTGCCGATATAAACCTCGGTGACCGTCCGGTCATGCTCGCCCCGATGGAGGACGTCACCGATGAATCTTTCCGATTGATCTGCCGCGAGCAAGGCGCTGCCATGGTCTATACGGAGTTCGTCTCCGCAGAAGCGTTGATACGCGACATCAAGTCGACTACCCGCAAACTCAAGGTTAATCCTGAAGAGCGCCCCGTCGCAATCCAGATTTATGGTCGCGAAGCCGATGCTATGGTCGAGGCCGCTAAAATTGTAGAGCAGGCCGGACCCGACATTCTTGACATCAACTTCGGCTGCCCGGTGAAGAAAGTGGCTCATAAAGGAGCCGGAGCAGGGATGTTGCGGGATATCCCCAAATTACTGGATATCACTGAGAAAGTAGTGAAAGCTGTAGGCATCCCGGTGACTGTAAAGACCCGACTCGGCTGGGACGCGGAGAATAAAATCATCACCGAACTCGGTACGCGTCTGCAAGATTGCGGTATCAGGGCTCTGACAGTCCATGGCCGCACTCGCTCTCAGATGTACACCGGGGAAGCTGACTGGACTCTGATCGGCCAACTCAAGGCTGACCCGCGGATGACCATTCCTATCATAGGCAACGGCGATATCACCTCACCGGAAGACGCGCTCCGTGCTTTCGAGACTTACGCCACTGACGGCATCATGGTCGGACGCGCCGCGTTCGGAGCCCCATGGATTTTCAGGGAAATCAGGGATTATCTCGACAAGGGATCATATACCCCTCTCTCCATTCCTGAAAAAATGGCTTTGCTTCGACGGCAGATCGATGAAAGCATCGAGCGCATCGATGAATACCGGGGAATCCTGCATATCCGACGCCATCTCGCCTCCTCTCCTCTCTTCAAGGGTATTCCGGATTTCCGGCAGACGCGCATTCAGATGTTGAGGGCAACCAAACGCGACGAACTCGAGGCCCTGCTCGACCATACGGAGCAGCGGCTCATGGATATAGAAAACGAGAAAGATTTGTGAAAATAATTCCATATTCTATCACCCGTCTTATTTTACCAATCTTTTAGACCCCGTTTTAATTTTTTGAACTTACTTAATATGCAAACGAAATCTCTCATCGAAAATCAAAAATGCCGGCTACGGCGCCTTTTATCGCTGGCTATAGCCTTCTCCATAGGCTGCACCTTAACATCTTCCGCAGCCGAAGATCATCATAAGGAGGATGACTCAAGTCTTAAGGAATATCACTTTGAAGTCGGCAACTTCTCCAATCTGAGCATCCAGAACAATGTCAATGTGGTCTATACCCATTGCAAGGACACTATCGGCCACGTCAGATATAAATCCGAACCCGACTTCGAGGATGCTTTCATATTCACCAATAACAAAGGCTCGCTAAAGATTCAGGTCCAGACGGACGACGTAGGCAAACCGGGCCTCCCCACAATTTATGTCTCTTCCACCAATCTTGAGAAAATCGACAATTATTCCGATTTCAACGTCCGTGTGGAAGATAATGTCAAAGCTGATACTTTCTCATGCTCGCTTATCGGCAACGGCTCGATCACGGTCAGCGACATTAACGCTACGAATGTAAATGCAAAGATCACGGCCGGAATGGGGACCATTATCCTGTCGGGAGAATGCACCAACGCTGACTTCAAGCTGACCGGCACGGGCACCATCCAGGCCAATATGCTGAAAGCCTCCAACATCAATTGCAAGATACTCGGGGGCGGATCCATATCGACCTATCCTTTGCGCACACTCGAAGTCAAAGGGATCGGATCTACTAAAATCTATTATCGGGGAAACCCGACCATCAAGCGCCGCGGAGGCGGCAAACTCATTCAGGTCAATTAGCATTACTACCTCCCGACGACACGGAATATATCCTGCATTTTTTTAATTTTGCAACTTTTCAAATTTTAGTCTGCGCTACCGCGCCGCGCCCTACTCATGTCACTAAAACTCCAGACAGCACGCACCCTGAAGTGGAACGCAATAGATCGCGTCGCCACTCAGATTCTTTATGCCGTCGTCGGAGTGGTATTGGCAAATATCCTTTCTCCGGAAGAGTTCGGTCTGGTCGGAGTCCTGCTTATATTTCAGGCTTTCGCCACGATACTCGTCGATTCCGGATTCGGAGCGGCTTTGCTGCGCGAAAAAGATCCTACTCAGGAGGATTATTCGACTGTCTTCTGGTTTAACCTTTTCGTCAGTCTCGCAATTTACGCAATCCTCTTTATCGGAGCGCCCCTGATAGCCCGGATATTCCAAGGTCAGGAAGTCTTGATTCCGATGTCGAAAGTGATGTTTCTGACTTTCGTCATCAACGGCGTGTCGATCGTCCAGGTCAACCGGTTGATGAAGAAGATGGATGTCAGGATGATAGCTGTCTCCAATTCGCTGGGGCTTATCGTCAGCGGAGCAGTAGCGATCTGGCTCGCATTGAAAGGAGCCGGAGCATGGGCTTTAGTCTGGCAAAGTATTATCCTGGCTTCAGTAAAGACCATCACTCTATGGGCAACCGGCGGCTGGAGCCCGAGCCTATGCTTCTCAAAGCAAACAATCAGGAAAATCCGGGCCGTAGGATTGAGTGTATTCTCATCCTCTCTGCTCAATACCATTTCCCTGAATATCTATAATTTCGTCATCGGAGCTTTCTATACTATAGCTTCGCTGGGCGTATATACCCAGGCTGATAAGTGGGCTAAGATGGGGTCGGCTTCCCTGTCGCAGATTCTGACATCGTCGTTTGTGCCGCTACTGTCGAGAGTGCAGGATTCGCGCGAGACTTTCCTTCGCTATGTCGACAAGGCGGGCCGCTTCACATCCTTCATCCTTCTCCCGGCCATGACCCTGCTTGCAGTCATGTCCGCCCCTCTCTTTCATCTTCTATTCGGAAATAAATGGGATGCGGCGATTCCTCTCTTCAGCATTCTGGCGATAAGAGGAATTTTCGTAGTCTTGATCTCACTCTATAGTAATTATCTTCTGGCATTGGGCAAAGCGCGCAATCTTTTCGCTTCGGAAGCCGTCAAAGACGGACTCATCTTCATTGCCATCCTTGCCACTATATTCTTACGCGACATAACATGGCTTATAATAGGGCAGTTGGCGGCGAGCGTCGCAACCTGGCTCCTTCTCCTCCCGCTGACCGCGCGGTCGATCTCCACGTCACCGGGCCGTCTGCTATCCCATCTTCTTCCATTCTCAATAGCCAGCCTTGCGATGGCGGGAGGCGCATGGGGAGTAATGGCTCTGGCTCCATATTTCATACCCGATCTCAGCTCTATCAATCCTTTTACAGCCCGAATTGTCAGCAATGGCCTTATCTTATTGCTTCAAGGCGCAATAGGATGCGGTATCTACCTTATCCTATTGCGCCTTGGCAATATCAGTGAATTATCGGAAGCCGCCGTCTATATCTTCGGAAGATTCCGCAAGAAATAGATTAGTCGGTCCGGAATCAGCCGGGCTGTAAAATCAGTCGATAGTATTTCCAAAGTAGCTGCTGCCGTCAAAGCAATGAGTGCAGATCTTTTCTTTAGGCAGCCCTATTGAAGCGACAAGAGTCTCTATCGGATTGAATTTCAGGGAGGTCAGATTGAAGCGTTCGCGGATAGCCTCGACCAGCCGATTATATTCCGGCGAACCCGTAGTCGCATATTTATCAAGATTCTTATTCGCATCCCCTTCGAATTTCTCTATAAGGCGACGGGTCAGCAATTCCATATCACTTTTTGAGGATGTGAAGCCTATGTAGCGGCATCCATAGATGAGGGGCGGACATGCGATACGCATGTGGACTTCCGTCGCTCCGTTGCTGTAAAGTTCCGAGACGTTGTCGTTGAGCTGAGTGCCTCTGACGATGGAGTCGTCGCAGAAAAGCGCGCGCTTGCCCTTGAGCATGGCGCGGTTAGGCACGAGTTTCATCTTTGCCACCAGATTACGCATCGATTGCTCGGCGGGCGTGAAACTGCGCGGCCAGGTCGGTGTATATTTGGATATGCAGCGATGATAGGGCACGTTATGGCCCGCGGCATAGCCCAGTGCCATGCCGACGCCGGAGTCCGGAATACCGCAGGCACAATCTACCTCTGTCTCGTCCGTCTTACCCATTTCGTAGCCGGAAGCGAAGCGCGCTTCCTCTACATTGCGGCCTTCATACGTAGACGTCGGAAATCCATAGTAGACCCAGAGGAAGGAGCACATCTGCATTCTTTCGCCGGGGACGGCGATAGTCACTGCCGATTCCGGAGTGATCGCTACGATTTCTCCCGGTCCGAGGTCGCGGACATGTTCATACCCGAGATTCTCGAAAGCCGTCGATTCCGAGATCATGCAGTATGCGCCGTCCTTATGGCCGAGGACAAGAGGAGTACGCCCCAGACGATCGCGCGCGCCAATCACCTCTTTCTCAGTCAGAATCAGCAATGTGCAGCTACCCTTGATGCGGTCAAACATATAGTTGATACCCTCGCGGAATGTCCGTCCCTGATTAATGAGAAGGGCTATCAGCTCTGTCTGGTTGGTCTTGCCCGAACTGAGTTCTCCGAAGTGGACTCCGGCTTCGATGAGTTCGCGTTCCAGATCGTCGATATTCTCTACGTGGGCTACCGTGACGATGGCATACTTGCCTAAGTGAGAATTGATAACGATAGGCTGAGGATCAGTATCGGAAATCACTCCGATGCCGAGATGGCCTTTGAACTTTGACAGTTCTTTCTCAAATTTAGTGCGGAAATAGGTCTGCTCCAAAGTATGGATGGAGCGACAGAAGCGGTGGTCTTCGGGATCATACGTGGCCAATCCGGCGCGACGCGTCCCGAGATGCGAGTTATAGTCGACGCCATAGAAAAGGTCGGTCCGACACTCGTTTTGGGCTGCAACGCCCATTATACCTCCCATAGAAACTATTTAGTTAAGTGAAATATATCGCAAAATTAATAAAAATCCGCCACGCGGGCAAATATTACTCCTCTGCTGTCTTCCTTTCCCCTTTCGGTTCGGATTCAGATTTGGACTCGGGCTTGAGTTCGGGTGCGGACTCCGCTTTAGCCGCGGGTTTTACATTCTCTGCCGGCGATGTGGCGGTTGCCGGAGCTGCATCCTTTGCGGCAGGCTTCTTGGATGCCTCAACATTCTGAGTATTTCCTGCCGGCTTCTTCTCCGGAGTCGGAGTTGCGGATGCAAATGTGCCGTCGCCCTGGCTGAGGAATTTCTTAACTTTCTCTGCTGCGCTTGATGAGTAGCCGTTGAAGACATTCATCACGAAGACAAGGTCTGTCACCTTGTTATCAGCGCAGAATTTCTTTATATTCCGGCTGAAATAGCGGAAATCGACCACATAGATATCATCAAAGCTATAGAAGAGGAAGCTGGGGACGGGGTTGCCGTAAGAATCCTTGATAATGACAAGGCGGCGCCCGGTAGAAGATCCTGTATGAATATGCGTAAGACGCTTGTCGCTGCCCATATACGTACAGTAGGCTCCGGGATTCCCATCAGGATATTTATAGAAGAAATCCCCTTTGACGGCCGGTCCTTCACTGACTACCTGATAGTTGCTGTTGACTTTATAATCGCGATAGGTCGTCTGCGGATTTAATCCCTTAGGCACATAGAATATGAAGTCTTCGGGTGAATTTTTGATTGATATATCTTTCGAATATCCGTACATGGAGCCGACATATCCGTGGATAGTCTTCTTTTCGTACGACGTCAGGTCTTTGAACGGGACTCCTGCCGCATTGGCGAAAGCTTTCGCCGCGTAGTAAGCTCCCAGCGGGGCCCAGTGATGATCCGTGCGCAGATAGATATCCTCTTCTGCGTGTTCGGCCAGCGCGGTATAAGCGTTGACACCCTTGGCGCCGTTCTTGAGATGGGAGTAGATATTTCTGATGAAGGGAAGCTGAGGCTTGCTGCGATCCTTTGCTTTATCGGGCATATAAAATTCCGATGAAAGAGGGATTATCATAGTATAGACGTTCACTCCGGGAAGTTCGGCAGCATATTGACTGACTGCGGCAGCGTGAGCGGTGCCCCCGGTGGCTTCTCCTCCGAAAGCATTCAAGGCCCTCACATTGGGCTCTTTGCCTACAATTATTATGCCGGCGGATGCTATCTTTGCATTATCGTTTGCGTTAATCTTATTTTTATAATCCGCGATCTCTTCCGGATTAGCGTCCGCGGCAGGACCGGGAACACTACCGCTCTCGGTCGAATGAAATGTGACGGCATCTTCGTCAGAACCGAAGTTCATCTTCAACTTATCCCTGACTGCCATACTGAAAAGCATAAACTTATCGCGATAAGGCTCAGTATCGCTAAACCAGTGAGAGACTTCCTGAGGATACTGCGCTCCTTTGAGTTTCTCAGGCTTGAATTCCGGGAAAACCGCCAGCTCGCGCTTCTCCAATTCAGAATATACGCTGCGGGGCAGGCAGAGGAATACAACAGCAAGGGCTATGAAGACTGCCGCTGTGATGATAATATATAATCTGGAGGGTTTCACTTCGATAGAATCTTTAGAATCGGGTGTAGATAAAGGCGTTGTTGGTAGCTCCGACGAGAAGTGCTACGCATAAAATCAGGATTATGGCTGAGGCGGCAGCGCGACTTCCGGCCATGACATATTGTCCGGCCTTTCCTGAAAGGCGCCTCTCGGCATAGCGCTCGAGTTTAGCCCTGAGAGGCATGCAGGCCAATAGAGCTATGATCCATATCCAGAAATTATCGGTCAAGGCTGTCTCTTCAAGGAGATTGAGCTGCATACGATCGGAGAAGGCTGTCGAAAACCATTGCTTCATCTTCTCGAAATCATCGAAGTAGAATAGCGCCCATCCGACCAATACGGCCATAAGAGCCCATATTCTGATTATAAACTTCGGAATCCAATGTTTATTGGGGAATATGGCATATTTCTCAATGACAAGCAGGAAGCCGAAGTAGAGGCCCCAGAATATGAAATTCCAGCTTGCACCGTGCCACATTCCGGTAAGAAACCATACTGTCAGCAGATTGATCATCTGATGCCGGCGGTTGCCGCCCATCGGAATATAGGCGTAGTCGCGGAAGAAGCTGCCGAGCGACATGTGCCAACGACGCCAGAAGTCGGTCACGCTGTCGGCCATATAGGGATGATTGAAGTTTTCATTGAAATGGAATCCCATAGCGCGCCCCATGCCTATGGCCATGTCAGAATAACCGGAGAAATCAAAATATATCTGCAGGGCAAAGGCCAGGAGTCCTATCCAGGCCCCCCAGACCGACATCTCCTCCACTCCCTGCTGCAGGCATCTCTCTACGATTTCCGACAGAATATTGGCGAGTATCACTTTCTTTCCCAGTCCAATGAAGAAACGATAGGCTCCATCGGCGAAATCTTCGGCCGTCACATGACGCTGATGAATCTCGCGGGCTACTTTGTCGTAGCGTACTATAGGGCCGGCTATAAGCTGGGGGAACATGGAGATGTAGAGCAGGAGATCCCAATAGCGGCGTTGCACGGGAGCATCCTTGCGATAGACGTCGACAAGATAGGATATCGATTGAAATATATAGAAACTGATTCCTATCGGAAGGGCAAGTCGGGGAGCGTTGAGATTTATACCCAGATATGCCAATGAGTCATTGAAGAAGCCGAGATATTTAAAGGTGCCGAGCATGGATATGTCAAGAATGACACCGATCCAGAGCCAGACTTTAGCACTACGCGACTCCCGGCGTTGGCCTGCCGCTATGCCAAGTCCTGCTATATAGTTGATGACAACGGCTATAAGCATCAACAGGACATAAATGGGCTCACCCCATGCATAGAAGATCAATGAGAAAATGACCAGAGCGGCGTTGCGGGCACGAAATCCGGGGATCTTGGCGGCAACGCGGGTAAGTTCGTCTTCTTCATAGAAAATCGAGGGAGACTTCTTGGGAAGGATTTTCTTGTCGACCCATGTCGCCATCATATAGAGCAGGATAAAGGCCGGAATAAAGACGAATATGAAAAACAGATCGGAAAAGACCATTTAATTTCGCGATTATTTAGATTCGTTAACTTCGGTGTTATAGGGTTATGTGGGGGTGATTATGGGGTATGCGTAGTCCGGCTTCGTCTGCTTCGCTACTGCATCGTGATATAGGCGCTATTTCGTTATAGATATAGTATCCAATCCGTTGCGCTCCGAGTGGCGAGGTATGGACTCCGTCAATTGTCAGAGTAGATTGCTTGGCTTCTAATTCCGGGTCGATAATATCGGGAGAGTCAAGGCGGATCATCTGAAGATTCTCTTTACGTGAAATTTCTTCCATTATGTCTGTCACTCCGTGAATACGCTGATCAGGCGCCTTTATAGTCAGCGGAGGCCCGACTAAAATTATCCTTGATTCGGGATTTTGATTTCTTAGAAGCCGGAGGAGAAGGATCAGGGATTCGCGAAGTGTGGAAGCTTCAGCCGGAGAAGTTTCAGGCGTGATCTGCGCGAGGCGTGAGTCAGGAATACTGTCGAAAAGGCCCGGGCGCCGGTCGGCAAACCATGCATCGTTCGTGCCGCCATAGACCATAATTATGTCCGGGGATCCCATTTCGCCTCTTTCTACTGCTCCGTTAAGCCTAAGCGCTTGGTTATATAAGGTATTGGCATCATCGAGTAGTTGGGAATAGAGAGTGGTATCAGCGGGAGTCGCAATCGTATTGGTCAGCGTCGCCCCGCTTCGGGCAAAGCTTCTGGTCTGCAATTCAGTAGAATCTCCCCGGGAGACCCGGCGCGCGGCGTCTGCCATCCAGTAACTCCAGGCTGCCTCATTGCTGCAATCCTCCCGTCCGAGCCATAGATTGGAGTCGCCAAGGAATGCTATAGTCGCAAGAAGAAACTTTATCAGAAACATAGAGAAGAGTTTCGTTTTGAAATATTCTGCAAAATTACAATATTTTTCTTAATTTTACATGTAATTTCCATCCTTTTTCGAAGCTTTTAATTGATTTACGAATTTTTTTTATTAACTTTGGCGGATTATTCACACATTATATTTCCCCGCCGCATAATTCCCGGGGTTATGAGATTCTACAGGTAGTTATAAAATGGACATCAAAGACATCACTGTCAAATTCGCTGATCCGTCCCAGACAAAATATGCCGAGCAGATAGTCGATATGATCTATCAGTCTGCTCTTCAGCGCGGCACCGGCATTGCCAAACGCACCCCCGAATATATCGCCAACAAGATATCTTCCGGGAAAAGCGTAGTCGCTTTGCATGGCGACCGCCTCGTCGGATTCAGCTACATTGAGAGCTGGGGTCATGGAGATTTTGTAGCGACTTCGGGTCTGATCGTTGATCCGGATTACCGCCATCTTGGCCTTGCCGGCGCCATTAAGGCTAAAACTTTCGAGCTGGCTCGACTGCGATTCCCCTTCGCCAAGATTTTCTCTATCACAACCTCACTCCCGGTCATGAAACTCAATTCCCGGATGGGTTATATCCCGGTAACCTTTTCAGAACTTACCGACGACGAAGAGTTCTGGCGTGGCTGTGAGGGTTGTCGAAACTATGACATTCTTCAACGCAACAACCGACGGATGTGTCTCTGCACGGGGATGCTCTTCGATCCGGCTCAAACATTGCCTGATGACTCCAGGAAGGTCAATCCCTATATCCTCCATTTCAAAAATAAACTAAAGAAGATTTTTAATCTGAAATAGTCGATTTGTCTAATTGTTTTTATTAAATGGCTGACAACAAGAATAAGAAGAAGGTGCTTCTCGCATTTTCCGGAGGTCTCGACACCTCTTTCGCTGTAAAATATCTCTCCGAAGACTTAGGATATGAAGTCCACACCGCCATCGCAAATACCGGCGGCTTCTCCGAAGAAGAACTGGCTGCGATCGCGGATAAATCCGCACGCCTGGGGGCTGCTTCCCACGCTACTCTCGATATCACTCAGGATTATTACGACAAGAGTATCCGATACATGATTGCAGGAAATGTCTTGCGCAACGGCACGTATCCCATCTCCGTAAGTTCGGAACGCATCTTTCAGGCGATCGCTACTATTGAATACGCGAAGAAGATAGGCGCTGACGCAATCGCCCACGGTTCGACAGGAGCAGGCAACGATCAGGTACGCTTCGACCTCACTTTCCAGATCCTTGCTCCCGAGATTGAAATCATCACGCCCACCCGCGACATGACCCTGACCCGCGAATATGAGATCGAGTATCTGAAAAAGCATGGCTACGAGGCTGACTTCAAAAAACTTGAATATTCAATCAATAAAGGCCTCTGGGGCACTTCCATCGGAGGGAAGGAGACTCTCAATTCCTCACAGACTCTACCCGACGAGGCTTACCCATCTCAAGTCACGGCGACCGAACCTGAATCACTTAAACTTTCTTTTGAACAAGGAGAGCTGACCGGAGTCAACGGACTTCATTTCGATGACCGCGTAGAGGCTATCCGCGAGGTAGAGAGAATCGGCAGCCGATTCGGCATCGGTCGCGACATGCATATCGGCGACACTATAATCGGAATCAAAGGTCGGGTAGGATTCGAAGCCGCCGCCCCGATTCTCATCATCGCAGCCCATAAGATGCTGGAAAAGCATACGCTGACCAAGTGGCAGCAATATTGGAAAGATCAGGTTGCGACGTGGTATGGTATGTTTCTCCACGAGGCCCAATATCTGGAGCCGGTGATGAGGGATATCGAGAAGATGCTCGAAAATTCACAACGCAACGTCAGCGGCACTGTGGAGATCCTTCTGCGCCCGCTATCCTATACTCTCGTAGGCGTTGATTCCCCCTTTGACCTGATGAAGACTGATTTCGGCGAATATGGCGAAATC
>JAIDYR010000019.1 GCA_029057985.1 Muribaculaceae bacterium
TGAAGAGGCACGCCTGGAAAGCGTGTATACGCCAAAAGCGTATCCCGAGTTCGAATCTCGGTCACTCCGCTAAAATTTTAAAATGGGCCCTCTAAAAATCCCGCAAGCAGAAATGCCTGCGGGATTTTTCATTAAGACCGCAAGCGGCCTTTACTCTGACGAACAAGCACCAGCGGCCAAGCTGTCGACGAGTGTCCGTCAGTCGCATAGCCGCTTGCGGCTGAGCTGGTTCGTCAGCGCAAAAAGACTTGGGGCTAAGCTTGTTCGTCAGCACATAGCCGCTTGCAGCTGAGCTGTCGACGAGTGTCCGTCAGTCGCATAGCCGCTTGCAGCTGAGCTGGTTCGTCAGCGCAAAAAGACTTGGGGCTAAGCTTGTTCGTCAGCACATAGCCGCTCGTAGTTGAGCTGTCGCCGAGTGTCCGTCAGTGCATAGCCGCTCGTAGCTGAGCTGTCGACGAGTGTCCGTCAGTCGCATAGCCGCTTGCGGCTAAGATTCTAAATTCAAAATCTTTTAATTTTTCTATCTATGGGCAGAGATCCGAAGCATGACTACAGAGGCCGCTCCATTTATCATATCACCATCTGTAAAGCTCCCGCTTGTCCCCCTTTCTCTAAAATTTCCGGCTCTCCCGCATGTCCCTTGGTCTCCAGAACAATTATCGGAGAGATTATCGAGCAACAAATCCTCAACTTCCCAAATCTCCACCCATCCCTACAAATCCTCCAATATGTCATCATGCCGGATCATATCCACTTCGCCATCTTTGCGCGCGATTATCTTCCCCGTGCTCTCGGAAGGTATATCGGAATGATGAAAGTGAAGGCAGGACAATTAATAAGAGCTGCCTACCCCGAAATAACCGACATCTTCATCCCCGATTTTTACGACCGCTACCTCCTCCCTTCCCACAAACTTCAGACCATCATCAATTACATCCAGGATAACCCCAAAAGGCTATTGGAAAGAATCCAAAATCCTCTCTTCTTCCAGCGTCTCAATAATCTTGAAATCAAAGGAAGCCAATGGCAAGCCTACGGCAATCTTCAACTGCTTCAAAATCCGTTTAAAGGGCCGGTAGTAATCCATCGCTCCGACTCGGAAGCAATCTTAAATGCGAAGAATCGCAGATGGAAACACCTGTATGAAAATGGCGGAGTACTGGTCTCGCCATTCATTTCTCAAGCCGAAAAGGAAATAAGACGAGAGTGTGAAGACGCGGGAGGTAAGATTATCCTCATCTCTAACCAGCCATTCGGTGAGCGCCAGAAACCTGCTGCTCATGATTTCGAACAATGCACCCGAGGCTCCTTATTGATCCTTGCTCCCGTCATCCCGCTCCCTCCCGGCAGAGAAACCTTCCTCTTCCTTAATTCGATTGCAGAATTTATCTCCGGTATATAATGCCGAAAAGCAACTCCCTATAATTGCGAAGTGCTTTTCAATTTCAGGTGATATTGGGTTATCGACAATTAATTATATTGCTGTCTTCAAATTTTAGCGGACAGTAATATATTCAAATATTGCTGTCATGACCAACGTAAGCATTAACTGAAAAAAAAACGTTCCATTGCGGGCGCCTGAGCACAGGCACACGCAATGGAACGGTTCATTTTTTAAAGTGCAGCTTTA
>JAIDYR010000002.1 GCA_029057985.1 Muribaculaceae bacterium
GTCAGTAGGATAACTGAGTGTGGCGTTCATTGATAGTTTTGAGGAAGATTTCAGTTTTATTAACGGAAATCTTATCCAATATCAATCCTGAATTGAAAATATTTTGAGATAACACTGAAAAATTGTAAATTTGCAGTCCCGAAACAACAAATATATAAAGAATGCCCGAGACACCACGTCTCGCAGCTGTACGTCATTTTCAGCCTTTTGGCTCAGTCGTTTAGCCCGCTAAACTCCTGAGCGCTGCAAGGCCAAAACTGACGCACATCTGCGACCCGGACTTTTGCTTTTTTTATAAAACGGGGTCTAATTTAGCTTCGATGATTTTTAACCACTAAAAATACGAAGCTTATATGACTACTGTTT
Organism: Muribaculaceae bacterium; assembly: GCA_029057985.1. Classification (GTDB taxonomy): domain Bacteria; phylum Bacteroidota; class Bacteroidia; order Bacteroidales; family Muribaculaceae; genus Lepagella. Next base: position 367 of record JAIDYR010000002.1, read on the forward strand.
CTTTAAGTTTTCGTCCATCTGCAATCGACGGACACGAAGGATCAATCTACTATCGCATCACTCATTTCAAAAAGACATGCCGTCTGCGAAGCGGCCTGAAAATCTTTCCTGATGAATGGGATGAACTACGGAAGACAGTCACTACAACTCCCAAAAGCAGCCGACGTCAGGCTATAATAGCCGTTCGAGATTCCATTCGGCATGATATTGAGCTGATCTCAAGAATCTCCCGGCGCCTCGATGCCGAGGGATTATACTTCTCCACGACCGACATCGTTGACGAATATCGACAATACCGCCATGAATACTCCCTGTTCAATTTCATGTCGGTCATCATTATCAAACTTAAGGAGAGAGGGAAAATTCGCACGTCGGAAACCTATCTTGCAACGCTGCGCAGTTTCCGAAAATTCCGCAATAATAAAGACATTCTAATAGACTCTATTACTCCGGAGATAATGGAATCCTATCAGTCATGGCTTGCAGACCGCGGAATATGCCAGAACTCCATCTCTTTCTATAATCGAATTCTAAGAGCCGTCTACAATCGGGCTCTCGACAATGACCTCATCATCGACCGCAAACCATTCCGGAAAGTTTATACCGGAGTCGACAAAACATCAAAACGCGCTATTCCAATCGAACTCATCCGAAGAATCAAAAGACTCGACCTCTCAATGCAACCGGCCGCCGATTATGCGCGCGACATGTTTCTGTTCAGTTTCTATCTCCGGGGTATGAGCTTCATTGATATGGCTTACCTTAAAAAGACAGATCTTCGACAAGGGCATATCACTTACCGGCGACGAAAGACCGGTCAGGAATTAAAAGTAGAATGGACACCGGAAATGCAATCCCTGCTTGAAAAATATCCCGATAACGAAACTCGCTATCTTCTACCGATCATCAGAAACTCCATAATGTCTGAACATATCTGCTATCGCAATGCCTCATATAACGTAAATCGGAGTCTGAAAAGGATCGGACGCCTTATTAACCTGCATGTCCCGCTGACCATGTATGTCGCACGCCATAGTTGGGCGACTGCGGCAAAATCCAACGGGATACCGATCAATGTCATTAGCGAAGGGATGGGCCACGAAAATGAAGCTACAACGCGCATCTACCTCGCAAGCCTCGAACCCTCCATGATCGACCGGGCCAACAGTATTATACTGAAAAGTCTTGATTAGACCCGATTTTCGGCATTTTAATCGAGTTGTTATTGTGGAGTCACGAAATTTTATGTAAATTTGTAAATTCTATGAGCAGGCTTTTCCGACATATAGATTTCCTAAATCAGAATCAATTGATTCTGACTCGCTTGGCATCTATTTGCGGATTAGCCTGCATCATGGGATTGGGAGGATTTATAGGGGGTTGCGCAGGTCATTCATCATCTGAAAGGTCTCTGTCGGATTCTGACTCCATCCCCTCGGATGCTATTGTAGTCGTCGGAGATTCGGCACTGACACGACGAGAAGTGGAAATCAGAATTCCGGCCGGTACGAGTCCGGAAGATTCCATCGCGCTATTCCATTCCATCGTCGACGGATGGATAGAGCGGTTGCTTCTGACAGAGATTGCCGCGAGAAATATCGAGGATATGGATGAGATCGATCGACTTGTGGAAGATTACAGAAAGAAACTTATCATCGCCCGTTATCGGCGTTCGCTTCGGGAATCACGTGCCGACGGCGTGAGCGGCGACGATATTGAACGATACTTCAAGGCTAACGCGGAAGAAATGATTCTGGATGCTCCCGTAATCAAAGGACTATACGTCAAAATTCCCTCGGATGCTTCTCGACTTGCAGATATCCGACGCTGGATTATGACTGCTACGCCAGATGCGATCGACAATCTCGAAAAGTATGGACTTAATGATGCCATTGAATATTCTTTCTTCGAAGATCGCTGGACTGACTGGAACTCTATCTCTCGACAGATCCCTTATAACTTCGGAAACCCGGATGACTTCGTAGGACGAAGAAAAAATCTCGAGACCTCATACCGTGGCTTCACGTATCTTCTTCACATCTCCTCCTTTCTCCCTTCCGGCGAGAAGATGCCCCGTGAGATCGCCGAACCCTTTATCCGCGAACGCCTTTCAACTGAAAACGGCGACCGCTACGAATCCCGGTTGATTTCTGGTATCTACAATGAAGCCATAAAATCCGGCCGACTACGATTAATCAACTATGAGCATCCCTCATTTGAATCGTCTTCTCCCTAAACTCAAAATAACCGACAAATATCCAATAAGTTATATTCCAATCCCCGAATAATCAAAATTTATATAACCGAATAACCACGAAGTTATTAACCGAACAACCACGAAGTTAATGAAATTGAGCAAAATATTATTAGCTACCGGAGCTTGCGCCCTCGCAGGGCTATCTCTGATAGCAGCGCCTAAGAAAAACGTAGTCGACGAAGTAGCATGGGTCGTCGGCGACGAAGCGATATTCCGAAGCGATATCGAGGAGATGTATTCGCAGATGAGATCGGAAGGAATCCCAATCGAGGGAGATCCTTATTGTGTGATTCCGGAGCAGATGGCTGTAGAAAAACTCTATCTTCACCAGGCTAAAATCGATACAATCGAACCCCCGGAATCGCAAGTTCTATCTCAGGTCGACAGGCGTCTGAACTATTTCATCGCAAATCTCGGATCCAAAGAAAAGGTGGAGCAATATTTCAGAAAGCCTCTTCCGCAGCTACGCGAGCAGCTTATCGAAGTAATGCGAAACAACTACATAGTAGAGCAAGTTAAATCAAATCTTACCAAAGATGTCAAGGCAACTCCCCGAGATGTACGTCGCTATTACGACTCGCTTCCGGAAGACAGCATCCCATACGTTCCGATGCAGGTCGAGGCGCAGATTATCACGCTTAATCCCAGCGTGCAGCGTCAGGAGGTAGAAGACGTTAAGGCTCGCCTGCGTGATTATGCCGACCGCGTCAACAGAGGCGAAGCAGATTTTTCTACTCTCGCCATCATGTATAGTGAAGACGGTTCCGCCATGCAGGGTGGAGAATTGGGCTTCCATGGCAAGGCTGACTTTGTACCGGAATTCTCAAATGTTGCCTTTAACCTCAACGACCCCAAAAAGGTCTCGCGCATCGTAGAGACTGAATTCGGCTTCCATATCATCCAGCTGATCGAAAAGCGGGGAGAGCAGATCAATGTCCGCCATATTCTGCTGCGCCCGAAAGTAGCTCCGGAGGATGTAAAGAATGCCGTGGCGCGACTTGACTCACTGGGCAAAGAAATAAAGGCCGGGAAATTCACTTTCGACGAGGCTGCCCGCTATGTATCTCAGGATAAAGACACTCGCAACAACAAGGGTCAGATGGTCAACATGCAGACCGGCTCCACGCGCTTTGAGATGCAGGATCTACCCCCTGAAGTAGCCCTGCAGATCGAAAAGATGCAGCCCGGAGATATATCCGAACCATTCGTCATGAAGGATCAGCAGCGCAATCGCGATGTAGCGGCCATAGTGCGCCTGTCGGCCCGAATCGACGGCCATAAGGCAACTATGCAGGAGGACTACAGTATGCTGAAAGGGATGTATGAAAACTATGCGGCCGACGGCATCCTGCGCGATTGGATTGAGAAAAAAATCAAGGAGACTCACGTCCGAATCGAGGATGGATGGCTCCCCTGCGAATTTAAATATCAAGGCTGGATTAAATGAGCATCCTGCGTCATGATCCCCGTCGGGTCGCGGTCACTGTGGCTGCAATTATTCTGATAGCCTTCGCAGGCATCCTCAGGGAGGCTAATGCCCAATCGAAAGCAACTCAGGCAGCAAAGCAGACAAAGCAGACCACTCAGAAAGACGAGTATCACCGCCCGGATCCCCGCCAGCCTCTCAAGCCTCAGATTCCGTCGGTGCCCCGCCAGAATCCCAACAAGGTATTTCTGGAAAAAGCGGACTCTATGGTAAAGCGTCCGCTCGACTTCCGCGATCGACAGATAGTGACAGGCAACGTGCAATTCCGCCAGATGGGGATGTGGATGTTCTGCGACTCTGCTTATTATTTCCCGGAAGAAAACTCTCTGGATGCTTTCGGACACGTGAAGATGCAGCAGGGCGACACTCTCTTTGTCTACGCCGACAAGGTCTTCTACGACGGCACTTCGCGCTTTGCTAAACTCCGCAATGGCCCGAGCGAACCTAAAGTACGCCTCATAAACCGAAAGGTATCTCTGACCACCGACAGCCTCGACTATAGTCTTATCCAGGAGCGGGGATGGTACACTGAAGGAGGAGTCCTGAAAGATGAAGGCAATACTCTCCGCTCACAATATGGATCATATTCCCCGGCCACAAAGGAGGCAGAATTCTTCTACGATGTCGTCCTCGACGGATCCGACAATGATTTTCATCTCTATTCCGATACTCTATACTACAACACAGCGACTCACATCGCAAGCATCGTCACACGCACACGCATCATCACTTCCGAAGACGAGATTCTGACCAATAACGGATTCTACAACACTCAATCGGGAGTTGCCGAGCTCATGTCGCGTTCGACAATTCTGCATACGGATTCCCTCAACCGCACCACTACATTGGAGGGTGATTCCATCGTCTACGATCCGGTAAGCCGCATCAGTCAGGCATTTCGTTTCCGCGATCCTACGAAGCGTGGAGCTCCGATGATAATTACGGATACGGCCCGCAAGGCCACTCTTATAGGGGGCTATGGCTACTATAACGATCTGACGCGTGAAGCAATGGCTTCGTCCTATCCCCTCTTGATAGAGTATTCACGTGGAGATACCCTCTTCCTGCGTGCCGATACCATTCTGACTCGCCTCCTCCCCTATCCGGAACGTAAAGATTCTATCGGCTCAGACTCTATCGGGTCTGACCCTGCCCGGATGGTAGATAAACCCGTAAAGCATGCTTCGCAGCAACCTTCTGACTCGACGTGGCATTATGCCATAGCATATCCTCGGGCTCGCTTCTTCCGCAGCGATATTCAAGGAGTAGCCGACACTATCATCTTTACCGAACTTGATTCGATAATCCGGATGAAGCGACTCCCGGTTGCCTGGAATGAGGAACGGCAGGTGCGTGGAGATTCCATAATCGTGCATCTCAACGATTCTACGGCCGACTGGGCCCGAATACCCGGTCATGCAAAACTGATGGAGCATGTTGAGGAGGATTATTACGATCAGCTCCATGCCGACCAGATGAGGATGTGGTTTGAGAATGGGACTCTTAAACGCCTGGAAGCTGAAGGGAGCGTTGCGACCATCATGCTGCCGCAGGAATCAGACTCCACTTATAACCGTCTTGTCAACGCCGAAAGTTCGTTTTTGAATATTGACATGGAAGAGAATGATCTGAAAAGACTGAAAATGTGGCCTGAAGTAACCGGAACGGTGACTCCCCTCTTCCTTGTTAAGAAGTCGCAGAAACTCTTGCCGGGAGCGATGTGGCTTAATGCCATAAGGCCCAAGAGGGAATGGTATGAAGGTGGAGTCAGATGGGATGATGAATTAGGAGAAATCCCGATGGAACTGGAGGATTATTTCAATCAAAACGACAACCTGCAATGAGCGATATCATTAAACTTCTGCCCGACTCCGTAGCCAACCAGATAGCTGCAGGAGAAGTGATCCAACGCCCGGCTTCCGTAATCAAGGAACTCGTTGAGAACGCTGTCGATGCAGGGGCGACCGAGATCCGCATATATATAAAGGATGCAGGACGCACTCTCATTCAGGTTGTCGACAACGGTTGCGGCATGTCGCCTGTCGACGCCCGCATGGCATTCGAACGCCATGCCACATCCAAGATTACCCGGGCCGACGATCTCTTCCGCCTTCATACGATGGGATTCCGCGGCGAGGCCCTTCCCTCCATCTGCGCTATAGCGCAAGTGGAACTTAAGACCCGCACCAAGGATGCGGAGATGGGAACAGAACTGATAATAAAGGGTTCGCACGTAGAGAGTCAGACTCCTTGCGTCTGCGACAAGGGGACCTCCTTCAGTGTGCGAAATATCTTCTACAATGTCCCGGTCCGCAGAAAATTTCTTAAGAGCGATAATGTCGAATTGTCAAATATTATGCGTGAGTTCGAGCGCCTCGCGCTCGTCAATAATCGAATCCGCCTCTCAATCGACACCGGGTTCCGCCAACTCGACCTTCGCCCCGCTTCGCTTCATCAGCGTATCCACGATATATGGAAAAACAATCTTAAGATGGAGCTTCTCCCTGTGGAAGTAGATACTCAGCTGGTAAAGATTCATGGATTCGTATCCCGACCGGAATATGCCCGCCGACGCAATGCACTGCAATTTCTTATCGTCAACGGACGCAATATGAGGCATCCCTATTTTCACAAAGCGATTGTAAGTTGCTTTGACGGATTGATAGCAACGGATACCCAACCCTGCTATTTTCTTAAATTTGATGTTGATCCTTCTACTATTGACGTCAATATCCATCCGACCAAGAATGAGATTAAGTTCGAATATGAGTCGGAGATATGGCCTTTGATAGTTGCAGGCGTCAAAGCCTCTCTCGGGAAGAATGCGGCGGTCCCCTCAATCGACTTCACGGCTGATGTAGTTCCTGTTGAGCCGACACTTGCAGATCAGCATCCCGTCCGCCCGACTATGGATCTTCCCTCCGATTATAATCCCTTCGACTCTTACAGATCTCCTGACTCATCACGTCAGCAATCCAACATTCGCAATTGGGATAAACTTTACTCTCAATTTATAGGAGAACGCCGGAGTTTGGCAGAAGAAGAAGCAAAATCAGAAGTCTCCGCATCCGGACTTCCGGGAATGGAAGCAGGTGCCGATGAAGCTAATGTCGACAATCTTTGTCTGCAATTCGCTCTGAAATATATCATCACCCGAACTCGCGAGGGAATTATGATTATTGATCAGCACCGCGCGCACGTAAAGGTTATTTATGAGCGACTGATGGCCAAAGCCACGATGGGAACCGGAATCTCGCAGAAAGTAATGTTTGCCGACAGCATAAGTCTCGATGCGAGTCTTCAGGCGGCGCTGACCGAAGTAGAAGCTGAATTGAAGAGACTCGGTTTTCAGCTCGAATATGAAGAGGGGCAGGAATGGCGCATCACGTCAGTACCCGCCGACCTCGATGGAGATCCTCGCGACATCATACTCCGGATTCTTGATAGCGTCAGCGAAGACTCCGTCAATTACGGAGCCGACCAGCGTCCTGTCGAAAGCATGCTTCAGAGAGTAGCCCTGTTGATGGCCCGCGGAGCTGCAATCCGCCGTGGCCGCCGACTGACCGCTCCCGAGATGGAAAACCTCGTCAGCGAACTCTTCGCCCTCCCCGATCCGGCTTACACCCCCTCCGGCCAAAAGATCTACTCCATCCTCGACGAATCCTCCATCTTCCGCCTCCTAAACTAAGGCCTTGTTTTACTTTGAAATATTAAATTAACAGTTTTGATGGGAAATCAACGGGACTACGCCATATTTTATTCAGTTTCTGTCTGTATAATATATCATTATATCCATTAGTAAACATATATCTTCTTTGGCAGACATGATCTGAATATGTCTATATGATAATCACATATATGTTGCCATTTAGAGCCCGTTTACTAAGAACTGTTAAAATTTCATTTTGATCGAATATCAACGATAAAACGCCCATATTTTAGCCATTTTCGATCTTTTCATCAGTCACGATGCCCGCATCGCTCCTTCTTCAAAAATCGAAACTGCCTAAAATCTGTACATTTTCTCGTTAACATTCTTTAGTAAACTGGCTCTTAATGTAACGTATTGTCTATAATTCCCTATTTTATTATATTGCTGCCGATAAAAATTTTTATCGACAGCAATAATATTTTTTAGTTCTTTTTGATAAGGTTGTACAGATCATCGTAACTCTTTACGACATCATATTTAACGGTCGAATTTGATAGGGACGCGAAGTGGCGGCGAGCGCAGGCGATTTTTGATTTCTCGGTTTCGCGCAGATCAACCTCACGCATTGAGCCTTTGGTTTCGGCAATGAAATAGACGTGTTTCACGCTGCCCTCCCTAAACACGATAGCCCAGTCAGGATTATATTGTCCCATAGGGGTGTTTATATAAAATCCGCGTGGGAGTTTCGTATAAACTTCGACATCAGTATTGCTTTCAAGCTGTTTGGCAAAATCCATCTCGGTGCCCTTGCTGTCGATAACGACAAGATCGTAAAGTGATTTTTCACTTTCCATTGCATTATCCCCGACAACGCCCCTTACTTCATCAACTGTGAACAGGTCAGTATCGAAAGTCTGGTCAGTGGGAGAATAAGTTATCTTCTTTATAACGGCAATAGCCTTGCAGTCATTTATTATCGAGGCGACCTTGATAATAAATTCTTCAGGATTAACTCGGAAAAGTAAGAATTTTCCCGGAGATATACCTTTTAATATCCGAATGATAGTGCTTCGGGTAAGACCTGTTTCGCGCACTAAGTCGCCAACGAGATCATATTTTACCGACTTGCTTACAGCTTCGTGAACAGACTTGCGAATAGTCTTGCCTTGTGTCATGGCTGATGCCGTTTCCAACGCTTCGCGATCACGAATTTGCTCCAACGCGCCGGTTGTAACTTGAATGTGAATTTCAGTTACATTAAGATGCAGGTCAATTTGCTCAATGCACTTTTCAATCAGTTCATCAGAACTAAAATCAACCGTATAGACCGAGCGCACATTTATCTGTTCCCACAGTTCCTTGAACGGGGAATTAGCGAATTTGTCAGCGTCAAAATTTCCGATTCGGCGTTTGCGCCCATTTCCGGGAGCCGCAGCTTTCGGGTCGAATACACCGTCAAGAACTTTAGCAATAGCAGCTGACATATCCGCAAAATCATCTCCGAAATCAAGAGTTCCGTTACGCTTGTCATCATGATATTTGGGAGTAAGTGCACCCTTTTTGATATATCCTTGGCTGATAAGTTCTTCGTGTATATCCCGCGCAAGTTCAGACGTAATCTTAACTGAGTTTCCATTTGCATCAGATAAAATGCGACCCTCAAATAATGCTGCCGTTACAACCGTTGGGCGATAAGCCACCGCTTC
>JAIDYR010000020.1 GCA_029057985.1 Muribaculaceae bacterium
TCCATACCCCCTATATCGACCTTACTCAGGAGCAGAAAGATTTCCTATGGCATGGCAAAGGGAGATGGGAAGGGATCGACGGTTTCTTCAAATGGGTAGATGAAAACCAATATAAGATTCAATACCGAGTGATGAAAGCCCGCTATCGCGGAAAGACGGAATGTCCGGTCTGCCATGGTTCGCGTCTTCGTCCCGACGTTGAATATGTAAAAATAGGAGGAAAGTCGATCACTGAACTCGTAAGAATGTCGGTCAGCGAGCTGCGCAGATTCTTTAACGATCTCAAACTATCGGAATCCGATGAACTCATTGCAGCGCGCCTTCTGACGGAGATCCGCAATCGTATAGGTTTTCTTGAGGAAGTAGGATTAGGATATCTGACTCTTGACCGCGTTTCCAATTCTCTTTCCGGAGGTGAAAGCCAGCGCATCAATCTTGCAACTTCTCTGGGGTCTTCACTCGTCGGGTCGCTATATATCCTCGACGAGCCGTCGATCGGACTTCACTCCCGCGACACTCATCGGCTGATCGGAGTTCTTCGACGTCTTCAGCAGATCGGTAACACTGTAGTGGTCGTCGAGCATGATGAAGAGATGATGATGGCTGCCGACAATATCATTGATGTGGGTCGCGATGCCGGACGACTTGGGGGAGATATAGTCTTCTCTGGAAATCTGAAAGAGGCTCTGGATTCAGGAGAACGGAATGATTCATATACACTGGATTATCTCTCCGGTCGACGGGAAATACCTTATGATCCTTTGCGCCATCCATGGAAAAAATATATCAAGGTTGAGGGAGCGCAGGCCAATAACCTCAAGAATATTGACGTGACATTCCCTCTTGGAGTAATGACCGTAGTCACCGGAGTGAGCGGCTCGGGAAAGTCTACACTCGTAAGGGAAATCCTATACAAAGCCATGGTCAGAGTTCTCGGAGAACCGGGGGATGCTCCGGCTACCCATAAGCATCTCTCCGGAGATGTCAAATCCGTCGGAGCTATAGAGTTTATTGATCAGAATCCTATCGGAAGTTCGTCGCGTTCGAATCCTGCAACATATCTTAAGGCTTTTGACGAAATCAGGAAACTTTTCTCAGAGCAGCAACTTTCAAAGCAGATGGGATTCACTCCCGGATATTTCTCATTTAACTCCGAAGGGGGACGATGCGAGGAATGTAAGGGTGAGGGTACTGTCACTATTCCCATGCAGTTTATGGCTGATATCAGTATCCCATGCGAGGTCTGCCATGGTAAGCGCTATAAGGAGGAGGTGCTCGACGTAAAATATCGTGGCAAATCCATTTATGACTTTCTGGAGATGACCGTAGACGAAGCTATAGAATTTTTAAGTGAAGACAAGAGTACTTCGGCATCCCGGATCGTAAAGCGGCTTAAGCCCCTTCATGATGTGGGCCTTGGGTATATCAAGCTCGGGCAATCGAGCTCTACCCTCTCGGGAGGTGAGAACCAACGTGTCAAACTCGCCTATTATATTTCTCAGGATAATCAGCCGCATACAATGTTTATCTTCGACGAGCCTACGACCGGTCTTCATTTCCATGATATTGAGACTCTGATGAAATCGCTTCGGCGTCTCATAGATGCGGGCCACACGGTCATTATCATCGAGCATAACATGGATGTCATAAAGTGTGCGGACTGGGTCATCGATATAGGCCCCGAAGGTGGCGATGCGGGCGGAGAGGTAGTGGCAGCCGGCACTCCTGAGGAAATCGCCGCATGCAAAGAGTCCTATACCGGAAAATATCTTTTGCCTAAACTTCGTTAGCGTAGCAGACGAAGAGGTTATTTGGTGATAGGGTGATGGGGTGTCTTAAAATTCATTACTAATGAAGAAAATGATTTTTATTCTCCCCCTTTCTATAATGTTAGGGATGGGGGTATATGGGTGCAATAATTCTGATTCTGATGACGGGAATGAGGATGTCGGAAGGCTTTATTCAGAAACCTGCCGATTGACAAAAGTCTATACCGACAGTATCGCCCATGCCAATGATTCCACCTCAGTGATGGAATTGATGAAAAGATATGACGACAGGCTGACAAATCTTAATTTCAGCGTCAGAGCAGAGACAGACTATCATCTTTCAGAAGGGATGAATGACACAATTTCCATGCTTGTCGATTCTCTTCGAAGAGTCTATGACAGCCGACTTTATCGTATTGCCCATCCTTTGGTGGAGAATGGCGACAGTATCAGTCGGGATTCTCTGTCGTCAATACCTCCATCTCGCACTGCTCACAATTGAATTTTAATCTAAATTTATTTTTTCCGCTCGTCATAAAGAGTGGCAATTGGAAATTGCGTTTGCAGGGAGGAGTACGTTGCAGACATTTTCCCATTTCTCGCAGAATGCAGTGGCGGGTCGTCATTACGATCCGCTCTTTCTTTTCATCATATTTCTTCCGTTGCCCTCTTTGCCCATCGGCTTCATCGGATTGATGGAATTCTTGGGGGCCGATCTCTATTGCCGGTTGGATTGATGTGACTCCATGTTCGCGATAGAACTGATCTGCCAGCCGGTTGGCTACGTTATCTCTATAATCAAGCTGTTTGGAAGGATAGGGATACCCGGAATTTTCCTTGCGCCGGTAGTCGAAACGGTAAGTGGCTTTAGATGCTGATTCCAAAGCCCGGATAAGTTGGCGTCGCAGATCGGAAAGCTGAGAGGCCGGGATAAAGAGAGTGAAATTATCTTCCGTGAAATTTCTGATGCGATAGATAGTATTGCCGAATTTATCAAAAGAATCGCGTATGGTGCGCCTATTGCGTGCGGGTTGAAGATCCTTAGGAAGACTCAGAGTTGCGGATATGCCCCGTCCGTCGGTTGCAGAAATATAAGTGTCAGTGATTATCACGTCCAGATCAATCCGGCGTGTCGCCGTCGGTCGGGCCATCTCTTTCTGCCATTTGATATCGAAAGTCCTGTGGATAGAGGCTCCCTTAGGCAGTTGAAAAGTCCGGTTGCCGATAATTCTGTTCCCTTTTATGCCGTTGACCATTACTCCTTCATATTCATTGCGATCGTTGAAATAGCTTATCCCGTCGCCATTATTCAGTTGAGAAATATCCTTTATCTTCTCTCCCATGGATTTTGGAGTCAATGGAGAGGTAATTGAGGCTGGGCGTCTGCTGTCGATGAAGTAATGCGTAAATCCTCGATTGAAACTTTTGTCAGCCTGCGGCCGGAATGTCAATTCAGATACTCCTGCCGATGATCTCCGGTAAGTATCAGGATGATTGCGTATTATCTCGTCCAACCTTTTCCGATAGAATCCGACTATATTCTTGACATAGGAAGCATCCTTCAGTCTGCCTTCAATTTTTAGGGATGACGCGCCCGCATCGAGAAGCTCTTCCAATCTGTCGGAGAGATTGAAATCCTTGAGAGAGAGAAGATGGCGATTGCGCTCCAAGACCTTTCCAGCGGCATCCGTGAGCGTAAATGGCCAGCGGCAAATCTGGGCACATTCTCCCCTGTTGGCGCTTCGTCCGGTTGTCACTTGGCTTGCATGGCAGCGTCCGGAATATGACACGCATAATGCTCCATGGACGAAACATTCCAACGGCACATTGACACTTTCATAGATACTTCGGATTTCAGCGAGGGTAAGTTCGCGGGCAAGTACAATCTGAGAGAATCCGGCCTCTTCCAGAAACCTGGCTTTTTCGGGGGTGCGAGTATCGCACTGAGTCGACGCATGGAGTGCGATCGGGGGGATCTCCATTCTGAGGATGCCCATATCCTGCACTATAAGCGCGTCGACTCCGATCTTATAAAGATCTCCTATGAGCGACTCCACTTTCAGGAGTTCGGAGTCATAGACAATGGTATTTACCGTAGAATACACTTTGACGCCGAATGGATGGGCAAAATCTACAACTCTCCGGATATCATCCAGAGAGTTGGAGGCGGATTTGCGGGCACCATGCGAAGGAGGCCCGATGTAGATTGCATCCGCACCGTGCTTTATGGCTTCAATGGCAATGTCTGCATTGGCAGCCGGCGCCAGAAGTTCGATATCTCGCATTTATCCCTGATATTTATTTTTTCATGAAGCGGTCGAGCATTCTTTTGTCGTCGCGTTCCTTGATCGATTGGCGTTTGTCGTATTGCTTCTTGCCTCGTCCGATGCCAATGACGAGTTTTGCAAATCCGCGTTCTGAGATAAACAGGCGGATCGGCACAATCGTAAAGCCTGCGTCATCGGCAGCTTTTGCTATCTTTGCAATCTCCTTCTTGTTAAGCAGGAGTTTGCGGTCGCGCCGGGTAGCATGATTGTTGTATGTACCGTAGAAATATTCAGCAATGTGCATTCCCTTTATCCATACCTCTCCGTTTTCCACCATGCAATAAGCATCCGAAAGAGAAGCCCGACTCTCACGAATTGACTTTATCTCGGTCCCTGTCAGCACCAGGCCTGCAGTGAAGGTATCCCCTATTTCATAATCGAAATGGGCTCGTTTGTTTTTTATATTTACTTGTGATGGCTTATTTTTCATATTGATTATCTTATCCCGGGGAATGGGAGGTCATAACAGAGGTTTTAGAGCCGGTTTACTAAAGAATGTTAACGAGAAAATGTACAGATTTTGAGACAGTTTCGATTTTTGAAGAAGGA
>JAIDYR010000021.1 GCA_029057985.1 Muribaculaceae bacterium
TCCTTCTTCAAAAATCGAAACTGCCTCAAAATCTGTACATTTTCTCGTTAACATTCTTTAGTAAACTGGCTCTAATTTGACTTCAATAGCTTGGTTATCATTCGTCAAGGCAATCAAACAGAGATGGCTGACAGGGCTTGAAGGAGCGGCGGTGGTGGGGGGTGAGGCCGAGCTTGATGATCGCCCGGCGATGCTCAGCTGTCGGGTATCCCATGTTGCGCTCCCAGCCGTAGCCCGGATATTCTTCTGCAAGACGGCGCATCAGAGCGTCGCGGTAGGTCTTGGCCAGAATGGAGGCGGCGGCGATGGAAGCGTAGGTGGCATCGCCGTGTACGACGGTAGTGTAGGGGATGTTTTTATAAGCTGAGAATCGGTTGCCGTCGACGAGTATGTGTTCGGGTATTGCGGGTTCGCTTCCTGTGATTTCCGGCAGGTTGGGATAGGGGGAGGGGAATATCCTGAGCCATTTGAGTCGGTCGAGGGCCCGTTGCATTCCGAGAATTGATGCGCGCAGGATATTGACGCGGTCGATTTCTTCGGGTCCTACCATTACTACACTCCAGGCGAGCGCCTCATCTTCTATTATGGGGCGCAGTGAGTCGCGGGCGGCTTCGGAGAGTTGCTTTGAGTCGTTGAGTTCAGGGCAGTGGAAATCCGGCGGCAGAATGACGGCCGCGCATGCTACCGGTCCGCACAGGCATCCTCGGCCGGCCTCATCGCATCCGGCCTCTACGACACCTTCTTTCATATACGGGAGCAGCATGGGGGAGGCAGAAAAAGGATCACTTATTTCGTGTGATTATAAATTCGAAGAGGTCGAGGAAGGCCTGACGCCATTCGGAATCCGGATAGGCCTCGAGCAGAGCTGCTCCACGGCTTTGGAGGTCGCGCATATAGGAGTAGGCGTATTCGACGCCGCCGTTGGCTACTGCGAATTTCACAAGAGATTCGATTTCGGCCGTAGAGAGGTCGCCGCGTCGCAGGAGGGCTTTCAGAGGTTCGGATTCGTCCGCGGGGGCGTCGGTGAGGGCATAAAGCAGGGGGAGGGTCACTTTCCCTTCGCGGAGGTCGTTGCCGGTAGGCTTCCCGATAGATTCATCATCGTAATAGTCGAATATATCGTCGCGGATCTGGAAAGCGAGGCCGAGGAGATGGGCGAATTCTACGAGCGGCGCATATTCTTTTTCGGTAGCGCCTGCTGTCTCGGCTCCCATTCTGACGCAGTTGAGGAAAAGCGAGGCGGTCTTCTTGCTGATCATGTCGAGGTAATGCTGCTCGTCGAGGTGATGCTCGCGGACATTACAAATCTGGTCGACTTCTCCTAAAGAGAGTTCCTTGCCGAGGTCCGAAAGGGCCGAGATGACTGAAATATGGCCTGTCTTTATTCCGGCGGCCAGAGCGTTACTGACGAAGAAGTCGCCTACGAGGACCGCAAGATGATTGCCCCAGACGGTATTGACAGTCGGGAGTCCGCGGCGCACTGATGTCTCGTCGACAACGTCATCATGGATGAGCGAGGCGTTATGGAGCATCTCCAGGGCCGCGGCTGCATATAGAGTGTCGGTAGTCACGCCTCCGAAAAACTTGGCGGCGAGCATGACGAGCAGGGGACGGATCTGCTTCCCTTTTGTGCGCAGATATCCCGTGACTACCTGATCCATAAGGTCATTGGGAGTAGCGAGACATTCGCGGATGATATCGTTCATCCGCGAGAGTTCGGGCGCGAGGCGTGATTGTATTTCGTCAAACTGATGCATCAGAGTGCAAAAGTAACAATAAATCCCCAATCACGCAAACATGATCGGGGATTTTTTATAGTGTCGAGCGGGAGTCGCTTACTTTACCGCTACCTTCTTGCCGTTGACGATATAGAGGCCTTTGGGCAGAGTTGAGAGAGCCTCGGCAGGAGCGGCGTCGAGTACCTTGAGGCCGGAGATTGAGTAGACGTTGACGAGTCCGTCGGCCGCGATGCCGTCGACGCCGGAATCATCATTAGTGTCGAAGACGAAGTTGAGGACGAAAGTATCGCCTGACTTGTCGGTGAAAGTTGCCTTGAGGGTCTGGACTTCCTGGGGAAGATTCTCGCCGGCATCGTAGTAGTTCATGTCGACTTCTACGGTAGCTTTATTTTCAGTGATGACGCCGTTGCCGGTGAATGTCCCGTCGCCGGCGGGGAAGGTATTGTAGCAGTTTCCGCCGACGGGGCAAAACATGATGTCGCCACTCGAGGCAAGAAGGTCAACGTTTGTCGGAGCTGCGCTTTCGACCTCAATATGAGTGGCTCCTTTCCATTGGTCGAGAATGGGGGGAAAATACGTATGATTGAAGTCGGCCGCAGTCACTGTGACAGTGCCGTTGTTTGGGATCGACTTGCCGTCGACGCTGACGGTGATAGCTGCCGAAGCAGTAGCGGCGCAGAGAGCCATGGCCGCGAGAGTTGCGTAGATTTTTTTCATGCTATATATGGTTTAAAATATTGATTTTAGGTTTGGATTGCGCAAAATTAAGAAAAGAAAGCGAAATAAAAAACATAAAATGAATTAAAAATCACCAAACATAGGCAAAATATTTTTCTGAATCAGATTTTTTTTATAATTTAGGCGTTGCAAACTCAGCGAAAGGCCGGCCGATTGATTTTCAATCTGCCGCAAAGCGCTTCAACCACCTTTTATCTAATTCCCTTGAAAAGCGAAAAACCCCGACATTCAAGGCCCTTATTGAAACTAAAAAACCATAAATATTACTTTTCGAATGAAAACATCCATGTTTTTTGCGGCTACATTATTAGCTGCGGCCGGATTCAGCACCCATGCTGCGACTCCGGCGCCTGAGGTGGTCATTCCAAATCCCGGAGGTAACCTGATTATCAACAACATTTCCGACAACGGATTATGGGGTGTCTCCGAGAAGCATCTCGACGGGGTGGAGAGCCCCGTAGGAGGCGTTCTGATCAATCTCAACACTCTTGAAAAAGTAGACATCACCAGCCCTACGACATTCTGCGGCGTGAATGACGTGACAGATGACGGCAAGATCATTGTCGGCCAGTACAATTCCAAGCCGGCCTATTGGCAACCCGACGGCGCCACATGGACTCTGATGCCCATACCGGAAGGATTCGACATGGGCTGCCTGAACGCGATCACTCCGGATGGCAAATACAGTGTCGGATATCTGGGAACTTCGGCGGATCCGTATAAGGCATATCCTGTAATGTACGATATGACGACATCTACTCAGATAGATCTGCCCAACGTGCCTGTCTATGACATGCAGCATATCGATCAGGACCAGAATATCTTCCTCAATCTTTCCCCCGACGGACGCTATCTTCTGGGCTACATGTCGATGTCTTACGTGCTGCCTCCGCAGCTATGTATCTACGTCTATGACCGCTCGGACGACAGCGTCGACTTCATCGGCTTCACGCCTGATCTGGCGAAGCCCTGGACTCCCGACGTCCCCGGCACATTCTTCGTGGAGGGCCCGTCGATGAGCCCCAACGGCCAATGGGTGACCGGCATCGCATATATGGTGCAGCAAGTGCCCGGCTCCGACTGGCCCGCGGAATCGCGTCATCCTTTCCGCTACAATGTAGCCGACAAATCCTTTGAGATTCTGACCCAGAATGAGGCTGCCGACGTAGGCTCATTCGCAGTCGGCAACGACGGCTTCCTCTACATGGCTACTCCTGCGGAATACCCTTATCCGACAGCAGTATTCCAGCAGGGAAAATTCATCGTGTCGCTCGATCAGGTATATAAGCAGATATATAACCTCGACTTCGAAGAGGCTACCGGCATCCCGGTGACCGGTCGCCCGCTTCATACTTCGGCCGACGGCAAGACCGTCATAATGATGCCTACACTCGACACTACCTATATCCTGCGCTTCGGCGAAGAGACACTTCAGGATGCAGTCAACAAGGTGAAACTCCTCGCCGACTACACTGTCTATCCGACTCCCGGAGCCCAGATGTCGAAACTCAATACCATCACGATTACTTTTGAACGTGAAGTGCAGGTGAAGGGTAATTCCTCGAAGATCACTTTCAAGTCGGAGGATGGCTCCAACAGCTGGTCGCCGGTAAGCAGTAATGGCGTTGTGGTCGACGGCCGCAAGGTCACTCTGACTTTCCGTAGCCGCGATCTCGAAGCAGGAAAGAAATATACTCTCAACATTCCCGAAGGCATGATCGTCCTGAAGGATGACAACTCCATCACGGCTGATGAAATCAATGTTGACTTCAACGGTCGCGCCAATACTCCGGTCGCAATGGTCTCTTCCGTGCCTGAAGACAATGGCGCGGTAGCTTTCCTTGACCTGAGCGCAAATCCGATCACAATCCTCTTTGATGCCGATCTGAAACTTTCAGAAAATCAGACCGGTTTCCTCTACATCGACGGAACGGAATTACCGATCACCACAATGTCGATCCTTGCCAACGGCAAGCAGATGTTTGTCTTCCCTCCCGTACGCCAGAATCTTATCGAGGGCGAAACTTATACAGTGGTAGTGCCTGCCAACGCTGTGACGGATATCTCAGGCGGCGGCGCCAATGAGGAGATAGTGCTCCACTATACCGGTACTTACGTTCCCGAACTCAATGCCGATGACAAGTATCTCTTTAATGAGGACTGCGGCACTATGGATAATTTCCTCTTCTATGACGGCGACCATCTGACCCCCGACCCCCTCGTGGAAGGCTGGGGCTTCAATAAGGATACTCCCTGGTACTACGTGACTGACGAGAACTCTACGGATATGGCATTCGGCAGCCACTCGATGTATAACGGCGGCGGCAAGTCGGATGACTGGATGATGACACGCCAGATCCATATTCCGGACAATAAGTGCTATCTTGAATTTGACGCGCAGAGCTATCTCTGGGCTACGGACGACTATCTGAAGATCTACGTCTGGGAAGCCGATGAGGTCTACAACGTACTTAATGCCAATACCGTCGACCGCATCCGCGAGGAGGGTAAGGTTGTCTTCAACGAGAAGCTGACTCCCGGTTCGGATGAGGATGTCCTCGAAGGCGACTGGACTAAATATACTGTGCGCCTGCCCGAATACGCCGGCAAGAATATCTATATCGCTTTCGTCAACGAAATGGAAGACCAGAGCGCTATATTCATCGATAATATCCGAGTTGTGCATGACATGGCATTCATGACCAAGATTGATACTCCTCAGCGCGTGGTAAATCTTGATGAGGTAACTATCAAGGGCACTGTCGCTGTGGCATCCGATCTCGATAATTACGATTCCATCTCCATGACTCTGCTTGATGGCGAAGGCATCGAAGTTTCCAAGATCGAGGAATCCGGTCTGAATCTGACTAATGAGAAGCCTTATTCATTCTCATTCCCGAAAGCTCTTCCCCTGAAGAAGGCCACTACTAATAAATATACCATCTCCGTCACTCTGGGTGAAAACACTGCGACTGCGGTAAGCGAGGTGCGCAACCTCGTCTTCCAGCCGAGCCGTAAGATCGTGCTTGAGGAATATACGGGTCAGACTTGTCCCAACTGTCCGCAGGGCATCCTCGCTATCGAGAATATCCAGAAGCTTTATCCGGGGGCTCTTATTCCGGTGGCAATCCATACTTACACAGGCGACAATCTCGGCACAGGCCTTGAAAACTACAGCGCATTCCTAAGCCTCAATGCGGCACCCTCCGGGCGTATCGACCGCGGCGTGATCGCAATGGCGATGAAGTCGACGGCAAGCGGCAACTATGTATTCTCAGGCGTAGGCGACGTAGATCCCGTGACCGGACTGGAACCCGAGCTCTGGCTCGATCTCTTCCGCACTCAGATGGCCTCCGCTACGGATGTAGACCTGACCGTCAAGTCTACTCTCGACGAAGCCAATAACTGCATCAACGTGAAGACTTCCGTGCGCCCGGCTCTTAACCTTGAGCGCTCTGCTTATAACATCTTCGCCGTCATCATCGAGAATAAGATCATGGGTTACCAGCAGAATAATCTTTACTCGATCAAGGATCCGGTGCTCGGTGAATGGGGTGCAGGCGGCAAGTATGCCGCTCCCGTAGTAGTGCCTTACGAAGTCAACGAAGTGGCTCGCACTACATGGGGCACTACCTACAACGGTACTGCAGGTCTTATTCCTTCCAAGCTCGTGGCAGGCGAGACTTACGAGGCCAACATCCAGATCCCGCTTTCTTCCAATATCTCTAATAAGGAAAATTGCGAGGTTGTGATTATGCTGATCGATGCCGGCTCGGAGCGCGTGGTCAACGCGAATGTCTGCGAGCTTAACGGAGAATCTACCAACTACAACGGCGTTGACGAAATAATCGCCGGCGGCGAAGGACAGATCGGTATGACTGTAGCAGGCGATCTCCTTATGGTCAATGGCGAGAACTTCAAGGTAGAGGCCTACGACATCGCGGGTCTGCCCGTAGTCAAGGCTTCAGGCAGCGGCCTCCACGCTTACTCTCTGAATGGCTTCAAGGGTATCCTCATCGTGAAAGCTGCCGACGCTCAAGGCAACGCTACTACTCAGAAATTCCTCGTGAAATAACGGCATAAAGCCTATCAGATAAGAAAGGCCCGGTCATCGACGACCGGGCCTTTTGCTATTTTGACTAAAAATGATTAAATTTGTGGGTATAATCAGACCGCAACCATAATAAAAAATAAGACTGCTATGGATACTGCTTTAGATAATAAGGATAAAAGGCTCTTTTTGCTTGATGCCTATGCATTGATTTTCCGCGCCTACTACGCGCTTATCAAAATGCCGAGAATCACTCAATCCGGCTTCAATACATCTGCCATATTCGGCTTTGTCAATACGCTTGAGGAAGTGTTGCGCCGTGAGAATCCTTCCCATATAGCAGTATGCTTCGATCCTCAGGGTCCGACTTTCCGCTCCGAGGCATTCAAAGACTATAAAGGAGAGCGCGAGGCGACTCCGGAGGATATCAAGCTCTCCATCCCTATTATCAAGGATATAATAAGAGCTTATAATATCCCGATTCTTGAGGTGGCCGGATTCGAGGCTGACGATGTCATAGGGACTATGTCAAAACTTGCCGAGAAGCAGCACTTCACTACATATATGATGACCCCGGATAAGGACTTCGGACAATTGGTAAGCCCGCAGGTCATCCAATATAAGCCCTCTTATCGCGGTCAGGATTTTGAGTTGCGCGGCGAGAAAGAGGTCTGCGAGCGTTATGGATTGCAGTCTACTTCTCAAGTGATCGATCTGCTTGCCTTGATGGGAGATAAGATCGACAACATCCCCGGGTGTCCGGGAGTCGGGGAGAAGACGGCGCAGAAACTCATCGCCGAGTATGGATCAGTCGAGCATCTTCTTGAATCGACCGATACTCTGAAAGGAGCGTTGAAGAAAAAAATCGAAGAGAATGCCGAACAGATCCGTTTCTCCAAATACCTCGCCACAATCCGCACTGACGTGCCTCTTGAGGCGACCCCCGACGATCTCCTGCGCAAGACCCCGGATCGGGCAAAGTTGCTCGAACTTTTCGATAAGCTGGAATTTCGTGCGCTGTCGGATCGCGTGATGCGCCGTCTTGCCAGCGAGGCGAATGAGAGCTCCGAGGCCTCGAAGCCCTCTGATGTCAAGACAGCCCCCGGCGTTACTCCTACGGTCGGCTCTCTGTTTGATTTCATGGATGATGCTCCTGCGGCTGCCGCCGACAGCGCAGTATTTCTCCCGGAGGAGGATATAGATGTCAGGATAGTAGCATCCGGCCGGGAACTGGAAGAGATGCAGATGGCTGTGATGCAGAGTGGAGAAGTAGGGATATATGTAGTAGCGGCTGACAGCGATAATGATATGGCCGCGCGATGGATCGGCACGGCACTTGCCGTCGCCGACAAGAAAGGGGGCAAGGAGGAGTCCTACAGATGCTGGTATGTCGGTTGCGACTTTGCAGAAGGCATGGCGGCATTGCTTGATCTTTTTGCGCGTGAGGATATCTTGAAAGTGACGGATTCCGCCAAACTGGTTTATGTCTTGAGCTCCAGAATGAGAGGTGATTCGGATGTGGCGCTTACTAATTTCTATGATGTGGTTCTCGCGCATTATCTTCTGCAGCCCGACATGCGCCATGGCCTTGACCTGCTTGCTTCCAATATCCTTCACCTGACGCTTCTCCCCATGCCGGAACTCGCTCCCAGGCGAACCCGCAAGAATACAGTCGCTCAGCCCCCTTCGGCAGAGGAAATTGCTCCGGCTGCCGCCCGGAGGGCTATAGCCGTAGCTATGCTGCGTAAGCCTCTGATGCAAGCATTGGAAGAAGACTCACTGACAAAACTATATGAGGATATAGAAGCTCCGCTTGTAGAGGTCCTTGCCGATATGGAGCTGACGGGAGTGCGCATCGATGTCGGAGCGCTGAATGAAGCGGCGCATGAGATAGAATCAAGACTTTCTGACCTGGAGGGTGAGATTCATCAGCTTGCAGGAGAAGAATTCAATATAGGTTCGCCGTCGAAGGTAGGTGAGATACTCTTCGATAAGCTGAAACTTAGCGACAAAGCCAAGAAGACGAAGACGGGTCAGTACTCGACCTCCGAGGATATTCTGGAGAGCGTAGCCCATAAGAATCCCATAGTTGGCAAAATATTGGAGTATCGCCAGCTTAAGAAACTCCTGACGACTTACCTGACCGCTCTGCCGGCATCGATAAATCCTGCTACCGGGCGTATTCATACCTGCTATAACCAGACCGTGACAGCTACAGGACGCATATCGTCGTCGAATCCTAATCTTCAGAATATTCCCGTGCGTGAGGATGTAGGGCGTGAGATCCGGCGCGCATTTATCCCGTCGGAAGGGAATCTTTTCCTGTCGGCCGACTATTCTCAGATTGAGTTGCGTCTGGTAGCGGACTTTGCGCAGGATGACACGATGCTGAAGGCTTTCCGTGACGGTGATGACATTCATGCTATCACAGCTGCGAAGATATATCATAAAGATAGTCCTGACGCGGTCACTGCCGATGAACGCCGCCATGCTAAGACTGCTAATTTCGGTATTCTTTACGGTATTTCTGCTTTCGGACTCGCTTCGCGCCTGGGGATTCCGCGCGCTGAGGCGAAAGAATTGATAGATAATTATTTTAAGGAGTTTCATACCATCCGCAAATATATGGCTGATGCGGTCGAATTTGCGCGGGAGCATCAATATGTAGAGACCCGCATGGGTCGCAAGCGCAGACTTCCGGATATCAATTCGAAGAATCCCGTGGTGAGGGGATATGCTGAACGCAATGCTGTCAACGCGCCTATCCAGGGATCGGCTGCGGATATCATCAAGCGCGCGATGATTGACATATATAGGGAAATGAAAGAGAAAGGCCTGAAGTCGAAGATGATAATGCAGGTCCACGACGAACTCAACTTTGATGTCGTCCCCTCTGAACTCCCGCAGATGCAGGAACTCGTGGAGCGCATGATGGAGCGTGCCTACAGCGGCCACGTCCGTCTGACGGCCTCCTCCGGCGTAGCCTCCAACTGGCTCGACGCCCACTAATTGACAGACGCACAGAAATAATATAAGCTCATACGTCCTTATGTGCTTCTGTCAGAAAATAAAGACAAAAGCACAGAAGGACAAAAGTACAGATGAAAAAATATGTCCTTATGTGCTTCTGTCAGAAAATAAAGACAAAAGCACAAAAGGACAGAAGGACAAAAGGCCGGATGAAAAAATATGTTCTTATGTGCTTTTGTCTTAGAAAATAAATAAAAATGGATACAGAAGAGTTAATCAGAACTGTGATTGATGGATGCTACCAGGTGCACAGTGTATTGGAAGCAGGGTATCTTGAGTCTGTGTATAAAAAAGCGCTTGTCATCGAACTCAGGTTGCGAGGTCTAAGAGTTCTGGAAGAGGCGGATCTTCGGGTGATGTATAAAGGATTTGAAGTGGGATATTTTAAGGCTGATATCATCGTAGAAGATAAACTCATAATAGAACTTAAGGCAGTAGCCGATCTTTCTGTGCATCATGAAGTTCAATTGGTGAATTATCTTTGTTGTACAGGAATTGACGATGGCCTGCTGGTTAACTTTGGGAGTGAGATAATCCAGATCAAACGTAAATATCGTCTTTACAAACGCCGTCTCCCGTTTTGATTGAAGTATGATCAGCCATAAGCACAAAAGCACATATATTGTTATGTCTTTATTTGTTTATGCCCGTAAAGCCAAATCATAGGTTGGAAAAGTGAGAAATAATTTGAATATAAACAATATATTTATTTGCAAGTTAAGATATAAAATATTAATTTTGCAGTGCATATCGTAGCCGAAGCCCGATATGGGTTAGGTGGCGGAGCAATAATAAATAGAATGCGTTTACTCGACGCTCTTTCTTGACACTTGGAAACTTCGCAACTTTCAAAGGTTCAGTCAAGGATGAGACAACGGTGAATGCCTATGTGGATATGTATTTGTATGGGTCGGATATTCTTTATATCCGGGCATCATTACATATTTTGCGTGAGGCTTCGGCGTTGTCCGTTCTACTGAACCAGGCGATGCGAAGGCCTCCAAGTGAAGAACGGGCAACAAGTATAGCTCTCGCGCATTTTTTATTCAGTCATGCCGTTTGAGAGCGACGGTTCAAACGATTCAAATGGACGAAAAACTCAAGTCTCATTTCCTTAGTCTCTATTGTATGATTGTCGCTGATGGAGATGTAGCCATCTCGGAACTTGATGAGATGTATAGAATAGCTCGGGAGAATTACGGACTCACAAAAGAAGAAATCGATAATGCGATACTATCAGGAGGTTCTGCTTTCTATATACCGGCAGATGATGAAGAAAAGATACGGTATTTATACGATCTTGCCCTAATAGCAGTAGCGGATGGCATAGAAGATTCAGAAGTGATACTCCTGAGAAACTATGCAAAGAAATTCGGATTTATAGAATCTAATATAGATGATCTGGTGCAAGTCTTGTTGGATTTTGCTCAGAAAAAAACTCCTGTTGAAACAATTTTAAATTATGTAAAATAATGGCAGATAATTCTGAACGTAATATAGATTCAAAAAATTCTAATGGTCTATCAAGAATAAAGAATTTATTCCAGACGACGCCATCCGGATCCGCTGCCGATACGTCAAACACTCCCGGTATAAAAAATTCAAATACTAAAGATTCGAATGAGACATATCGCGCATGGGGAGTAAGATGGAGTGGAAATGCAGGAGCGAATCATACAGCTCTAAATCCTGCATTACAATCATGTTACACGCAAAATGTAAACGAACAGAAAAACAACCAAAAGAATCAAGCCAAGATTCAACAAAATATTCAATCCCAAATTGAAGCGAAGAAAGTTCAATGCGATGGATGTAAGAATAAATTGTATGATCATGAAAGAAAAAGAGATAGACTCCACGAAGAGATTAAAGGTTTCCAAGATAAAATAGATGGCATACGGACCAGCGACGGAAAAAATATAATGGCCAAAGTAAATTTTACGATCGGAGCCATCATCACATGTCTGTTAGCAGTATATCTTTTTGTTTTTTATAGCTCGGCATCTTTTTCTGCATTTTTTGGTAATAGTAATATAACAGATGCAGGTCAGGCAATTCTTGATTCTCACTGCTATGCTGAGGCAATGCAGAATGGGTTAGGACAATTGTTATTTATTCTTTTAATGCCTGTCATCTTTCTGGGCTTGGGATTCTTAATCCATCAGTTTGGTGAGTCTGGCAAAGGTTGGGGTAAATATGCCAAGATTGTAGCCTTATATGTTGTCACTTTTATATTTGATGCGCTGTTAGCGTTTGAAATATCGGAAAAAGTCTATAACTATACGGTTCTGAATACAGACCCATACACAGTATCAATGGCGGTCAATTCTCCCAATTTCTGGATAGTTATATTTTCCGGATTTGTAGCTTATGTGATATGGGGTATGGTATTCGATTTTACTCTTCAACATTTCGACAATATGAATGCGCATACTAAAGAAATAGGAATTTTGGAGGATAAAATAAAGAAAGCCAAACATGATATAGATAATATCGAAAGTGAAATAAATAAAATAAAATCTGATATAAATAAATGTGAAACCGAAATAGCAGGTTTAACTACTCAACTCCAAGGAGCAACTCTTATTGATAATAATGAATTGCGACATGCCTTAAGTGACTTTTTTGGTGGCTGGGTAGCATATATGAATCTCGCTGCGCGTCCTCAAAGTGAGAAAGACGAGGCTCACCAAACCTACCAATCTTTTCTGTCTCAAATTAATTTATAATACTGATGTCTACTAAATTTTACATAATTTCGCTGCTCTCAGTAATACTTTTAACCGTAATATTTCAAGGTTGCGGTAAAAGTGCCGGTTCTCAACGTGAAGATAAAGAAAATGATAGGGTAGAGGAAGCGAATTCACAACCCCTCAATCTAACTATCTTTGTCGATTTGTCGGATCGAATCGAAAAAGAAAAGGATAAAATGATCCAAGCTGAAAAAGACAGACTGATAATAAATGCATTGGCTAATGGATTTATTGAAAAGCAAATAAAAGAAGGTTTTCAAAAGAGCAAAGATTGCTTTCAGGTAATATTCTATCCTGCTCCTTTGGAATCTCAAACTTTGGCAGATAATCTGAATTTGGATTTGGGTAGCATAGTAGGTCCGAAGAAGAAAGATCTAAATGATTTCAAGTCTAATTATGAAGTCAATGTTAAGTCGCTTTATGACAAAGCTTTAAATGAAAAGGATTATTTCGGATCAGATATATGGGGTTATTTTAATAAGGATAAAGTAAAGGATTTCTATAAGGATGGTTATAGAAACGTGTTGGTGATATTATCGGATGGTTATATTTACGATGCCAATAATAAATTAAATAATGGGCTTCAATATTCTTACATTCTGCCCCAAACATTGGCAGTCAAAGATAGCGAATTGATTCCATGTGAGATTTCAAATCCAAACTTTGAATTATTCTTTATGGAATGTAATCCGAATCCTCAGACTGATTTCCCAAAAATGAAATCAGTTCTTAATAATTGGTTTACTCATATGGGTATAAATAAGATTGATATTCAGGACACGGATCTTCCTGCAAATACTATAAAGCATCTTGAAAAGGATATTTTCCATTAAGACTTTATCCCACAAAAAAATGTTAATGCATGGGTAGCATTAACATTTTTTTGTGGGATGGGATATAATTTTCAAAATCTTCTTAGTACAAAAACAGCATTACCTAAAAAGAAATTAATTTAATTGATTGAAGGTTTGAAGTATAAATCCTATTCTCAAGCAAACTATATTATACTTGCATATTATACTTGCTAACCATAAAAATCCTGTTCCTCCCAAGCAAATTATGATCAACACTATTATGTGAGCAATAAGCGTAACATTATTATCCTTTTCATTTCTTCCATATTCATCTTATTTCAGTTTTCACCAAGCTACCACTTATTTATGATATAGACACACTGTCTTCTGCGTTAAAAATCACTATATAAATAAATTCTTCTATGTGTGCTTATGTCGGAAATAAAGACAGAAGCACAAAAGGACAGAAGAAAAAAATATGTGCTTATGTGCTTCTGTCAGAAAATAAAGACAAAAGCACAAAAGGACAAAAATATTCTTTTGTGCTTTTGTCTGAAAATATATTTTAATTTTTTGGGGTGAGATTGTTGAGAATGACGGATTATTTGTTAAATTTGTAAATTATTCGATTGGAGTCGCTTTAGGGTGGCTTCTGTATTAAGGCTAAACTCCGGCCTGGCGCCTCGCGGCATAGGCTGTATAATATTACAACCCAAAACCTCTATGGACTATAAAGATATTAATGTTCTTGACCCTGAATTGAGAGTCATAACCGAGATTGAAGGTGACGGCAAGTTTACAATAGGTTTGCCGGCTAACTATGCCGATGACGAGGAGACACGCTTCTTGCTCACCCCGGAAGCGTGCGGACTTATCACGTCGGCCGGCCTCAAAATCAAAATGGAGGCGGATGCCGGAATTGACGTTAGCTTCAGCGATGAAGCCTATGCCGAATATGGAGTGCAGATCACGGATCGCGAGTCCGTGTTAAAGGCTGATCTGGTCCTTTCGTTCTCGCCGTTGAAGGTAGAGGATGTCAGAAAGATGAAGAAGGGCGCCACTCTGCTTTGCATGATGGGCAATGAACTCTTCAAGGCGCCGACAATCGAGGCTTTGCTCGAATTGCAGATCACTTGCGGAGTACTCGACAATATGTATTCCTACAATGATGAGCCGGTCTTCGCCAATATCATCAATGAGATCGACGGCCGCGCAGCAATCCTTTACGCACAGGAGCATCTTTCTTATCTCGGCGGAGGTAAAGGAGTCCTGCTCGCCGGAGTAGCGGGAATCAATCCTTGCGAAGTGCTTCTTATCGGAGAAGGCATGGATATCTGCTATGCCGCCAAGGCCGCTATAGCGGCGGGCGCGAGCGTGACACTCGTCAACAATGATATCTCCGCTCTCCAGACAGCGCGCCAATTCTGCGGCGACGCTCTGACTACTCTGGCTATTCATCCCCGCGTATTATATAATAAATGTAAGACAGCCGACGTGCTTATCCTCGGCGAGACCACCCGCCCCTTCAAATTCCCCAATAAGCTTAATCGCATCATGAAGGATTCAGCCTTTGTCTTGAATTTCAAGGATTCGCATCCCTCTTCAGCAGTGCCTCGCACGGTCGCAATGGGTCTGAGCAATGTGCTTGTAAACTTCTTCGATGAGATGATCATCAAGAATGGCTTCGAGGGGATGATAATGAGTTCGGAGGGAGTGCAGTGTGGGGTAGTGACCTATCATGGCAAGCTCGTCGACAAACTCATAGCGTCGTTCCTCTCTATGCCCAGCGTTGACATAAAGATAATGCTTACTGCGGAGAATTGATGTGAGAATCATCCATATCGTATCGGGGAATATCATGGGAGGGCCGCAGCGCTATGCCCTCGATATTTGCAGGCATTACGCCGGGGAAGGACATGACGTCATTGCCTTGACCCGCGATGCCAAGACGGTCGACCGCCGCTTTGCCGAAGCCGGCGTCACCCTCGAGCATGCTCCCCTGCGGGATTATCCGGATCTCTTCTCATCTCTTACACTCAAACCTCTTCTGAAGGATTCACCGGTCGGAGCGACCGTAGTGCATGTCCATCGTTACCGTGATGCGCTGACAGCCATAGCCGCCAGAAAGATGGCAGGACGACCGGATATCCGGATTATCGTCACGCGCCATATATGCGAAAAGGGTAAGACAAATTGGCTTCGCCGATATATCTACAGGCAGGTTGACGCGCATATATGCGTCTCGGAGACTGCGCGTAGGGAGTTTCTGTCGGCCTGGCCGGAAGGTAGATATCCATTTGATCCGACCCGACTCCATGTCATCTTCAACAGCCGGAATCTTCCGGCCCTACGCCAGCCATTGCCGGCCAAGGGCGCGATAACGGCAATGTGCCATGGCACTCTCAGACCCGGTAAGGGATTGGAGACTCTGATAGATGCTCTCGGAGAATTGAAAGATACTCGGCTGAGGCTAAAAATTGTCGGCTCCGGCAACCCCGACTTCGTCGACTCTCTGAGAAGGCGCGCGCAAGCTCTGAATATCATGGAGCGCATAGACTGGATTCGCAATGTCGACGATCCGGCGCGACTTATTTCTCTATGTCATTTCGGTATCCTTCCTTCCGAGACTCCGGAGGCTTTCGGGATGGCCAATCTCGAATATATGGCGGCCGGCCGGGCTCAGATCTCTACGTTCAACGGTGCCCAGTCGGAATATCTGACCCCCGGAGCGGAAGCCTTGAAAGTGCCCCCGGGGAATGTTATCGCTCTTGCCAACGCCATGCGTGCACTCTACAGCGACAAGAATCTTGCAACGCGTCTTGGAGAGCAGGCTGCAAGGCGCTACGACAGTCAGCTTGCCTGGCCCCGATTTATACGCCACCTTGATGAAATATATCTGAATTCATGAATCAGAAGTTGCTTCCTCCTGTGAGAAAAGTAGTTATTGCCGGCAATTCGCATCAACGGCTTCATCTTGAAGATATATGCCGGCTCCTTGCCTTCCTTCGCGAGCGGGCGATAAGCGTCGCTATCGACAGGCGTTTTGCTTTATATCTCAGAAATAACGAGGTCGAAGTGAGTGATCAGGAGATCACCGAGTGTCCTCCGGCCGATGCCGGAGCTGCGATAAGCATTGGAGGAGACGGCACGTTTCTGCGCACAGCCCGTTGGATAGGGCGGCTCGGGATTCCGATTCTCGGCATAAATACAGGTCATCTCGGATTTCTGGCAAGCTATACTCCGGAGGAGAGCCGCGAACTCGTGGATATGCTTTATGACGGCAATGCCGAAGTAGAGGAGCGAATGGTACTTCGCGTCGATGTCGGAGATTGCCGGGATGTCCCCGAACTCCCCTATGCCCTCAATGAAGTCGCAATCCTGAAGGAGGATACGTCGTCGATGATCAATGTAAATGTCGAGGTCAACGGTAATTATCTGGCCGATTATCTTGCCGACGGCCTGCTGGTCTCTACTCCTACGGGTAGCACCGGATATTCACTTTCAGTCGGGGGGCCGATTCTGTTCCCCGGTCTTGAGGCTATATGTCTGTCGCCTATTGCTCCGCATACGCTGACTTTCCGTCCTTGTGTAGTAAGTGGAGATGATGTAGTAAAGGCCCGCACTACTACGCGTGCGAGCCAATATCGTCTGAGCCTTGACGGGGTCTCAGTGCTGATGGATGCAGGATCTGAGATTGTCATATCAAAGGCCGATTTCATTACGAGAGTGATCCGTCGTCCCGACGATTCCTTTGCATCGACATTACGCCATAAACTCCTCTGGGGAGTGAGATAATTTAAGACCCTCTATGTTGCAATCCAAATATTGAGGGGTCTAATTTACCATTCGTAGCCGACGTTGACGCCGAGGGAGTTGAGGGTTGTGTCGTAGTAGGAGTTATTCCAGTATCCCCAGGAATTGTTGGCCGTGATGAGCTGGTAGGTCACGCCGATATTTACTGCTTGCTTGGGTTTCTGTTTGTTGACCGGGATTCTCACGCCGATCGAGGGCCGAAGAATAAACTGAGTGCGCGTCGACAACGAACCGTTGTTGAGTTCCAGAAAACTATTTCCGAGCAGCCATGCGGCTCCCGCCTTGATATCGGCGTAGAACGATGCGTTGCTGTTGCTTCCGAAGTTAAAACGGAAATCGGAGAAGAGAGGAATCATAGCCTTGGTGCGTGCCATCGACGGTCCGTAGCCCGGGTCGGGCCGCAGGGAGGTATAGCGGTCGGATGTGGAGGAGGTAGCGACGTCGACGCCGATGCCTACGCCCATGAAAAACCATGAAGCATATTGAAAGCCTTGAGTAGTGGAGACTCCGATGAAATTAGCGCGGTCGTTGCCGATGCCGAAAGTAGCGGTCGCGTCGACAAAACCCCTATAATTCATGGATCCGGAAAGAGCCGGAGAGAGCAATTCGGGAATCTGATTGACGATCTGCGCGTATTGTGCGTTGGCTGAGGATGAGGATCCGAGAATTGCGATGCCTATGGCTGCGGGAGCAAAGAGGCGGGAAAGTATCTTTTTCATATTAACGTCATTGTTATGTGGTGAAGAGCGGAGCAAGCACCGCTGCCAAAAGGCAAATTTACATTTTATTAACATTGTATTAACACTTCCGGGACTATATTTGTTGAGGATTGCAACCGGGTTGCGGTCGAAGCGATGTAATTTTGTAATGATTAATAACCCGCTTCGCGGGTGGCGGATAACTATCACGTATAACTTATCTCATAATAATATCACCTGAAAAATTACTTCGCGCCAGCGATACTCAATATTAATAATGGAATTTATTTATTCATTGATAAATATGCTTGCGGAGATGGCTCCGTATCTGCTTCTGGGCTTTGCGATTGCCGGAATGCTCTATGCGTTCGTGCCGGGAAGTTTCTATCGTAAGCATCTGTCGAAGCCCGGAGCATGGTCGGTCATCAAGGCAGCCCTGATCGGAGTGCCGCTGCCGTTATGTTCCTGCGGTGTATTGCCGACCGCCGTATCATTGCGTCGCAACGGTGCATCGCGAGGAGCATCGACTTCATTCCTCATAGCGACGCCGCAGACCGGGGTTGACTCCATAGCGGCCACTTATTCTCTGCTCGGCCCGGCTTTCGCCATTATTCGCCCGGTTGCCGCGTTGCTCACCGCATTCGCAGGCGGAATGCTTGTCAATCGCGCGGACATTAAGGAGGCTGCCCGCAACCATGCGGAAGCCGGCCGTATTGAAGAGGAATTCAAGGAAGAGGTAGATACTATAGATGCCCCGGAGTCTGACTCTTTCGGACGCAAGATTATCGATGCCTTGCGATATGGCTTCATCGATATGGTGCGGAATATAGGCAAATGGCTCATTATAGGGCTTGTCATCGCAGCGGCTATCACGGTATTTGTCCCCGACGGATTCTTCACTTTCTTTGCCGGGTATCCGATTCTGGCCATGATCGCTGTGGTGATTGTAGCTGTCCCGATGTATGTCTGCTCGACCGGATCGATTCCCATCGCTCTGTCACTCATGCTGAAAGGATTGAGTCCCGGTGCAGCTTTCGTGTTGCTTATGGCCGGACCGGCCGCGAACTTCGCCTCTATCATCATCGTCAATAAATCTTTAGGAAAGAAAGCCGCCTGGATATATCTGGCTACTATTATAGTAGGAGCGATCGCAATTGGCATGATTATCGACTATCTGATGCCGAGGGATTGGTTTACGATGCCGCTCACTGCAACAGTGGCGCAGAATTGCCACCTGCATGTAGGCCTTTTCTCAGGAATCTGCACAGTCATACTGACCGGCTTGCTGATCTATGCTTTGATCAAGCGCTATATGCCCGGCGGAGCAGGACGCTGCCATGATTCTCATTGCTCATGCCATCATAATCATTATAATAATCATAATAACCATAATAACGAGACTTCACTTATGGAATCAAAAGAGCAAGCAATCGTAATCACCGTCAAGGGTATGACCTGCGGTCATTGCAAGGCAATGGTAGAGAAGAATCTTTCGAAGTTGGCGGGGGTAGAATCGG
Organism: Muribaculaceae bacterium; assembly: GCA_029057985.1. Classification (GTDB taxonomy): domain Bacteria; phylum Bacteroidota; class Bacteroidia; order Bacteroidales; family Muribaculaceae; genus Lepagella. The sequence continues at coordinate 19,134 of JAIDYR010000021.1, forward strand.
TAGAGGTAGATCTGGCTTCCGGCAAGACTACTCTTCTTGGCGAGCCCGATATGGATTCAGTCCGCGACGTCATCGACGAACTCGGATTTAGCCTTGCGTAAGAGGCGCATCTGAGAGGACATAATTAACCGGGAGCGTATCTCCGGGAATGAAAAAATATATGACATGCGGGGCGCAACGGAAATTTCCGTTGCGCCCCGCATGTTATATCCGGAAGGTTGATCCGGGGGATGGGTCAGGGAGATTGGTTATTCCGCCTCGGTCAGCAGATGGCCTTTCAGGGTAGCGGACGTTGCGGAGTCTATCTTTACTCTGACGAAGTCGCCGGCCTTATGTCCTCCTGCGGGGAAAACCACGACTTTATTCTGAGAGGTGCGTCCGAAGAGTTCTTCGGCGTTGCGCTTCGATCGGCCTTCGACAAGCACTTCGAATTCCTTGCCGATATCCGAAGTGTTGGAGCGCTGCGACAACTCATTCTGAAGAGCGATCATCCGGTTGAGTCGCTCGATCTTGACTTCCTCCGGAATATTGTCGGGCAGATGCTTGGAGGCGAATGTGCCGGGCCGCTCGGAGTATTTGAACATGAAGGCCGAGTCAAACCCTACCTCTTTCATCAGCGACAGTGTCTGCGCGAAATCCTCTTCCGATTCGTTGTGGAATCCGGTGAAGAGGTCGGTAGTAATGCCGGCGTCGGGGAGTATCCGGCGGATAGCTGCGATGCGGTCAAGATACCATTCACGGGTATATTTGCGATTCATGGATTTTAGGACTGAGTCAGCTCCGCTCTGCACCGGGAGATGAATATGACGAGCCAGATTGGGATATCGGGCGATTGTCTTCAAAGTCTCGTCGTGCATATCCTTGGGGTGAGAGGTCGTGAATCGTATGCGCATGTCGGGAGCGGCCTCGGCCACGAGGGCGAGCAGGGCGGGGAAGTCAGTGACGGCTCCGGTAGTCTCATCAATGTGGCGGTAACTGTCGACATTCTGACCCAGCAGAGTAGCTTCTTTGAAGCCGCGTGCGCGCAGATCGGCCAATTCCCGGAGAATACTTTGCGGATGGCGCGAGCGTTCGCGTCCACGGGTATATGGCACAATGCAATATGAGCAGAAATTATTGCATCCTCTCATTATGGATATGAAGCCCGACACGCCGTTGCTTCCTATGCGCTTGGGCATGACGTCGCGATAGGTCTCGGTAGTCGAGAGGATAGTGTTGATCGCTTTCTGTCCGGTCTCGGCTGCCGCGATGAGATTCGGGATGTCGAGGTATGCGTCAGGACCGGCCACCAGATCGACGCCATAATCCTCTATAAGTCTCTCTTTGAGCCGTTCGGCCATACATCCGATTACTCCGATGATGATATTTCTACCCGATTTGCGTCGCATGGAATTCCAATAAGCCAGGCGAGAGATTATTTTCTGCTCGGCGTTGTCGCGGATGGAGCAAGTGTTGAGAAGGACGGCAGCCGCTTCGGAATCAATCTCCGTAAGATCATAACCGGCCATCTGCATCATAGCCGCGACGACCTCCGAATCCGCCACATTCATCTGGCATCCATAGGTCTCTATGCGCACTTTCTTGGTCAAAGTGCAGTTTTTATCGTTTTTCGGTAAAAAAAATGGTTCGTTCATTTAGAATTATCAAAAAAATCTATTAATTTTGCAAAAATACCAATAAAATCTAAACGTTACAAATGAGTATCCCATTTATTACGGCAGAAGAAGCTGCCAGCTACATCAAAAATGGCGACAATGTGGGCATGTCGGGCTTCACGGCATCCGGTACACCCAAGGTTGTAACTGTAGCTCTCGCGAAGCGTGCGAAAGAGCTCCATGAAAAAGGCGAACCTTTCAAAATCAATCTCTTCACCGGCGCATCGACCAACGATCACGTCGACGGCGAATTGGCGCGTGCGGACGCAATCGGCATCCGCACTCCCTATCAGGGCCATCCTGATGCCCGCAAACTTGCCAACCGCGGCGGAATGCATTACTTCGACACTCACCTGAGTCATGTCTCGCAGGATCTGCGTTATGGCTTCTACGGCGATATCGACGTTGCGATCATCGAGGTGACTGAGATGACACCCAACGGCGAGTTTATCCTTGGCGCAGGCCTTGGCATGACGCCGACTCTCGCCATGATGGCCAAGAAGGTGATCATCGAGTACAGTTCTTACTACAAGACTTCTTTCCGCGGTTTCCATGACAACTACGTTCCTTTGGATCCCCCTCACCGTCGCGAAATCCCTATCTATAAACCTTCGGACCGTATCGGTAGCACTGTAGTGCGTATTGATCCGAAGAAAATCATCGGTATTGTTCCTTCGAATGCTTCGGAGAGCATCAAGCCTTTCACTGCTGCCGATGAAATCACTGAGCGTATCGGCGCCAATGTCTGCGGCTTCCTGGCTGATCAGCTGAAGCAGGGCAAGATGCCGAAGGAATTCCTTCCCATTCAATCCGGCGTTGGCAACGTTGCCAATGCAGTACTCTATGGCTTGGGCGAGAATCCCGATATCCCGCGCTTCGAGATGTATACGGAAGTGATCCAGGATGCAGTGATGACCCTTATGGAAGAAGGCAAGTGTAAATTTGCTTCTACCTGCGCCCTGACATTCTCGGATGACGCTATGACCCGCTTTATGGAAAATATCGATTTCTTCCGCGACAAGATCCTCATGCGCCCCGGTGAAATTTCGAATAGTCCTGAGGTAGTGCGTCGACTTGGTCTTATCGCCATGAATACAGCACTTGAGGCCGACATCTTCGGTAACGTCAACTCCACTCACGTTCTTGGCAGCAAGATGATGAATGGCATCGGTGGCTCCGGCGACTTCTGCCGCAACGCCTATCTGTCGATCTTCTCTTGCCCGTCAGTGCAGAAGAATGGTCAGATTTCTGCTATCGTGCCGATGGTCAGCCATGTCGATCATAGCGAGCACAGCGTGAAAGTCCTCGTGACAGAGCAGGGCGTAGCCGACCTTCGCGGTAAGGATCCGCGTCAGCGCGCCGAGACCATTATCGAGAACTGCGCTCATCCCGCGTATCGCGAACTCCTTTGGGATTACGTAAAACTAGCTTCCAAGAACGGCGGTCATACACCCAACAACCTCTACGCATGCTTCGCCCTTCATCAGGCCTTCATCGAGACCGGCGATATGCTCAAGGCTGACTTCGCCAAGTACGGCTGCTAATCCCCGACTCACTCCTCGGTCGTCTCTATGACCGCAGAATAAAAAGAGTGTGGTATCCAAGTTGGATACCACACTCTATTTTTTGCCTTAAATTTTACGGAGAGCCGAAAAAACGTCTATCTAAATTTTACGGAGAGCCGAAAAAACGCTGATTTTAATTTTACGGCATAAGATTTTTTTAGTATATTTGCGCTATGATTCAATAGGTTGCAAGAAAATGAAAGAAAGGATATTTAAGCGTAAGATTTATTCGCGGATTTTACAGTGGAAAATTGATAGGGCGGGTAGGACTGCTTTGTTGATCAAGGGCGCGCGCCGGGTTGGGAAGTCTACAATTACCCGAGAATTTGCTCAAAGAGAATATCGGACTCATATTATAATCGACTTTGCTAAGGTTGGGGATGACGTCAGACGATTATTTGACGATATGACCGATATGAATTTCTTTTTTCTCCAGCTTCAGGCAATATTTCATACTACACTCCACGAGAGAGAATCGGTCATAATTTTTGATGAGGTTCAGTTTTGTCCAAAAGCCCGGCAGGCCATAAAGTATCTGGTGGAGGATGGAAGATATGATTATATTGAGACCGGATCGCTGCTCTCAATACGTAGGAATATCGAGGGTATCCTTATACCAAGCGAAGAAACGCGAATTACAATGTATCCGATGGATTATGAAGAATTTCTATGGGCTATTGGAGATCAGCAGACTATGGAGTTGATCAAATATTCCTACGATAATCTTAAAAGATTAGATGATGATCTGCATCGGCGATTGATGCGTCAATTCCGACTTTACATGTTGGTAGGAGGGATGCCACAGGCAGTCAACGCATACTTGGATACCAATAATCTTGCTATGACCGATGAAGTGAAAAGGGAGATATTGGAATTATATAGCGATGATCTGCGCAAGATAGATCCATCCGGGCGTATCAGCAGAATATTTGAATCTATTCCGGGCGAATTGGCGAAGAGTAAGTTGCGTTTCGAGGTAGGAGGAGTAATTGAAAATGCAGATAAGTTGAATTATGATGATATCTGGAAAGATCTTGAGGATTCAATGATAGTGAATTTTGCATATCGCACTTCGGATCCCAATGTTGGGATGGGCCTTCATAAGGATATGAATACGTTCAGGCTATATTTGGCCGATACAGGACTCTTTATCACTTTAGCCTTCTTAGATAGGGATGTGGCAGATAATGATATATATACAAAGCTGTTAAGCGATAAATTATCGGCAGATATGGGATATGTATATGAAAATGTAGTCGCTCAGATGCTTAAGACTGCGGGTCATTCACTATATTATTATACGTTCCCTACAGATGCCACACGTAAGAATCATTACGAGATAGATTTCCTTATATCCAAAGGTAAAAAGATTGACCCTATAGAAGTGAAATCATCAGGATATAGGACTCATAAGTCACTTGATGTATTTTGTGAGAAGTACTCATCATGTGTGGGCATGCCGATAATTCTTTATACTAAAAGTCTTCAGAAAGAAAAATCCCTGTTGTATCTCCCTGTCTATATGACCCCTTTATTGTGATGCGTCTCGCCGCAAACTTCAGGATATGTTATACCGGTAACTCCTGCTGTTAATGTATTTAGCTTGAGGTATCTGATATTTATAAATAGAGACTCGAATATTACTCTCTTGTCTATATTTATTTCGGGGAGATGGTGAAGGTGATTGTGCCGGAGGCTTTGCGGCGGTTGTTGGGGTCGGAGGGCTTCCATTTGGCCTGGAGGGCGGCTTGCCGGCAGGCTGCGTTGATTTCCGGAGTAGCGCCGGAGGCTTTGGCGCTTGTCACGTTGCCTTTTTCATCGACCGTCACGTTGACCCGCACAGTCACGCGGTTTGATAGCGTCACGCTCGGTTTCGGACATCCTTGGAAGCTCCAGCCGTTGGCCGTGCCGGTGATGCCGGTCGATGAGCCACCGGCTCCGGCCTGGCCGTCGCGGCCGTTCTTCTTACCGTTGTGGGGGGAGAAAGCGTTAGCGGTCGGATCTGCTATTTTCTTTGTTTCCTTGCCCGAAGGTTCCTGAGTCTTGACTGGCGACTCCTGCTTCTGAGTGATGAGCTTGTCTTTCGGGGGCGTCTTTGTCTCCGATTTGCCTTTTACATCCGGGATGCGCACCTCTTCTTTGGGTTCGGCCTTTTCCGGTTCGCCAAGCGCCTCGGGGGCGGCTTCGGTAGATGTCTCGGATTCCGGCTCGCCGACATCCTCGACTTTGGCTTCCATCGGAGGTTGCTCTTCATCAAGCAGATCAGGCTCCAGAAATAGCTCTTCCTGGTCGATTTCCGGTGTAGAGGCAGCCGCCATATCCATTCGGGGCATCCCGACCTGTCCCCAATATAGGAAGCAGAAAATCAGGAGAGCGACGAATATCGTCACTCCGGCAGCAATCAGCGAATCGCGTCGGTTGCTGTCATTTCCGTATCCCTTTGAAGGACTGATATTTTTGGAATTCTTATTCAAAATTTAATGTGTTTCCGGGTTTTTTGCCTTTGTCGCGAGGACGAGTCGGAGATGGTTGCGGGCAGCCATGTCGAGGACATCGACGACATATCCGTATGGTACGCTTTCATCTGCGTAGAGCGCTACGGGACGGAGCGAATCGATGCGTTGTATTGCCGCCAGGCGAGATGGGAGTTCCTCCGGAGTGACCTGATGAGGGATATTGTTGATGCCCAGAGAGTCAGTGCGGTCTTCGACCAGATAGAGATTACGCAGGGAATCGATGTAGACTTCCGTCGTAGGCTTCAGAGAGGTTTGCTCTCCGCTTTGCGGCAGAGTGACGTCGATAGCAGTAGGGAATATAAGGGTCGAGGTGACCATGAAGAATATGAGCAGGAGGAAGATGACATCGGTCATCGACGACATCGAGAAAGTCTCCAGGGTAGCGAATTGACGTTTTAGAGCCATGGGCGGAAAGATCAGGCGGGTTCGTTGAGAAGATCCATAAATTCTATAGAGCGTGCTTCCATGCGGTTCATGACGCGATTGATGCGCGCTACCAGATAGTTATATGCAAAGAGGGCGATGATGCCGACAACCAGGCCGGCTACGGTAGTCACCAGCGCCTGATAGATACCACCGGATAGAAGGGTAATATTCGAGGCTGCTCCGGCTTTGGCCAGAGTGAAGAAGGCCTGGATCATGCCGACTACTGTGCCGAGGAAGCCGAGCATCGGTGCGCCGGCGGCAGTTGTGGATAGCCAGGGGAGGCCTTTGCCAAGATTGGCGATCTCAAGGTTGCCGCAGTTATCGATTGCGGCGAGGACGTCTTGGGTAGGGCGGCCGATGCGTTGCAGGCCTTTCAGGATCATCCGGGAATAGGGAGTATCGGCGTTTTTGCAAAGACGCACTGCGCTTTCCAGATCCGCTTCGTGGACGTAATCGCGGATCCGCTTCATAAAGGTCGGATCCTCTTTGAGTGCGCGATTGATGGCGATGAAGCGCTCAGTGAAAACATAGACGACAAGCAGAAGAAGCACTGCTAAAGGAATCATTATATAACCGCCGTCCATGACGAGCGACCAGAAGCTAAGGGAATCCATTTTTTTAGTAATTAAGTAAGTTCCAAAAATTAAACGATATTTGTGATTAAAATTACTTGAACAATAAAACTTGTTCTTTTTGGCTGCTTCGAGCTTGTCAGTCAGTCGCATACGGAGTATGCTCCCTCCTTCCGCACTCAAATCAGCTCAAAAATAACTTCCTTTTATATGTTCATTAATTTTTCTCACTTACTTAGTAATTTAAGTTTCGATTAGGAGACTTAAATGATTATTCGGTTATGGGGTTATAAGGTTATGTTGAGTTCTGAAAGAATCCCGTCATAGCGTGATTCTTGATTAGATCTGTATCAGCATTTAAGCAGGGCCGGAGATCAGGAGAGGCAATCGAGATAGCGTCGGATTGTCTCGTCGATGCCGAGGTAGAGGGCATCGGAGATAAGAGCGTGGCCGATGCTGACTTCCTGAAGATGAGGCATCCTTTGATGGAAGTAGGCGAGATTCTCGAGGCTGAGGTCATGGCCCGCATTCATGCCGATTCCTATCTTTTTGGCTTCTTCAGAGGCTTTGATGAAGGGGGCAATCGCTCTCTCAGGATCAGTAGGGTAGAGGTCGGCGTAGGGTTTGGTATAGAGTTCCACGCGGTCGGCTCCTACCTCTTTGGCGGCCCGCACCTGCTCCTTATCGGCGGCTATAAATATAGAGACGCGGACCCCGGCCTGCTTCAGTCTTTCTGTCACTTTGCGGAGGAAATCCGCGTTAGCAGGGATGTCCCATCCGGAGGAAGATGTGAGTTGATCAGGCTTATCCGGCACAAGAGTAGCTTGCGCCGGCTTATTTTCTTCAACCAGGCGAAGAAAATCTTCAGAGGGATAACCCTCCATATTGAACTCAGTGGAGATTACGGCTTTGAGGTCGCGCACATCGCTTCGACGTATATGACGCTCATCGGGACGCGGATGCACTGTGATCCCTTGCGCTCCAACCTTCTCGCAATGAAGAGCGAAGGCTACGACGTCGGGATTGTTTTCTCCGCGGGCATTTCGCAGAGTAGCGACTTTATTTATATTTACACTCAGGCGTGTCATTATTTAATTGCGTGGTTATTCGGTTGTTAGGTGATTAATACAGTTAATAGCCGAATTGGATAGTTATTAGGTCAAATCCTGGCTATGCATCTTGACTATTAATCATTTACTATTAAATATGTCGTGACGGACACGGCATAGTTAAAGGAAGTTTTTGAAAAATTTGCAAAATCTGGCATAAAATTTGTAACTTTGAATTCTCAAAGCATATTCTTTGCGAATAGCTCCTGACGCTTCGGGTCATCGAGGCGTGAAAGAGCAAAAGCTATGTTTTTAGCCAAAAATCATGCAAAATAAATAAAAAAACTCAACTTTCGCAAGTGAAAGTTGATGACTGTAGGGTTATTTTTCAGTCGAGCTTGCGAAACTGAAAAATAAGTAATTAAATAATCGCAAAACTGCATAGCTACGTAGTTAACGAAGTTTCAAGACATGAGAGCAAAAGATATCATATCACCGCGCGCCACTGAAGTAAAACTTCTTCCGATGAAGACCGTCGATTCCGACATGCCTTTGCTGGAAGTGTTGCCGCATCTTCTGGATGCCCCTGACCGATTGCTTGGCGTAAGCCATGATGGGGATGCTCTCGGAGTCATCGACGAGGTATCCCTTCTTGAGGGTCTCGGGCGTATGATCGCAGAGCGTGATGACAGCAGCGTCATCACCGTGGAATGTCAGCCGTCGCAATATTCCGCCTCGGCGTTGGCTCATGCCGTTGAAGACGCCGGGATGCATCTCGTAGATCTTATCTCCCATCCTTCCGAGGGGGGCATGATCCGCGTCACTCTGCGTGTGCGCTCGCTTGACCCGATGGCGGCTGTCAGCAGCCTTGAAAGATATGGATATCGGGTAGTGGAGGCTCCGGCTACGCCCGATGCCCGCGATGCCCTCCTCGCCGAGCGGCTCGCCTCCCTTCGGGCTATCCTAAGCGTCTAAGGCATGACGCTCCGGAATTAAGATAGATTATTCTTAAATCTTCCATAGATTACCTCTTAAATCTTCCATGAAAACAAACTCCAGCAATCTATCTGCTGCACAATCCGCCCGGGGCGTATCCGGGAGGCGCCTTCATTATGCTTTTGTCATTGTCGGGTGTTGCTGCCTGATGATGGGTATCAATGTCGGCCTGACATTCAGTTGTGCCGGTATCTTCTATCGTCCGGTGACTGAATCGCTGGGACTCTCGGTAGGAGGGTTCGGCCTGTATATGACAGCGATGTATATCGCGTCATCGCTGATGCTCCCCTTCGCGGGGAGAATGCTTGAACGCTATAGCAGCCGAATGCTCTTTACTGCCGCCTCGACTTTGAATGGAGTCGCCCTTATCCTGATGGGGTGCATGTCGACGTTGGCCGGCTTCTATATAGCCGGCGCTCTGCTCGGCATCTCTATCGCTTTCCTGCTTTATATGAGTTATCCGACTCTGATCAACAGATGGTTTCATACCCGCATGGGTCTGATGATCGGGATTTGCTGTGCTGCTTCGGGCCTCGGAGGGATAATATTCAATCCCATAGGAGGATATATAATCGGAGAATGGGGATGGAGGGTCGGCTATTGGGCTTTCGGCGCGATAATATTGGTCATCGTCACTCCTCTGCTGGCCTTATGGCTTCGCGATTATCCGCATGAATTAGGACTTAAGAAATTCGGTGAAGATGATAGCGGGAATCCTGCGGGATCTCAAGCGGCGGAGGCTTCTTCCGCAATGGGGCTTACTTACGCTCAGGTCATCAGGATGCCGGTATTTTATGCGTTGATAGCCTTTGCTTTCATAATGATGGGCTGCTCTACGCTGAATCTCTTCATTCCGGGATATGTGCAGTCAGTAGGATTCCCGTTGGAGACCGCGTCAATGGCCGCGGCCTCTGCAATGGCCGGAGTGACGCTTGGTAAGCTTCTTCTTGGCTATATCAACGACCGCAACTGCCTGCTCGGAGTTCTTCTCTGCACTATTGGCGGAGCCGCCGGTCTGCTCGCCGTCATCTGGGGACATTCATGGATTGCGGCCATTCTTGTGGGCAGTTTCTTTTTCGGATGGTGCTATGCCGGAGTGACGGTTCAGACGGCGATGCTTACCAAGGCCGTAGTCGGCAGCCGGGACTATGCCCGCATCTTTTCCATCATATCTATAGCGCTTTCGGCCGGAGGAGCAGTAGCGAGTGGCGGCTGGGGGTTGCTTGCGGATGCAACGTCATATTCCCTATCCTTCATAGTAGGAGCCGGACTGCTTCTTATGGCCACATTGCTCGGCCTTTATTCACTGGCAGCCGCACGCAAGCTTAGACCTATTTAATATATTGATTGCTTTAATATATTGACTGCCGGCCTCATCGGGGATGAAGTCGGCGACTTTTTTTGCGATTTGCATAATGCGAATTGCATAATGCGAATTGCATAATGCGAATAAAATTATTATATTTGTCTATTTTAATAGGATATGCCGGATTAATAGTTCGTTTCGGAGGATTGCCTCCACATATAGCAAGCCTTTAAATTGCCGGTAGGGTTTTAATTTTTTTATACTTATACTTATGGGAAGAATTTATACGCCTGAGAACATTACGTCGCTTGGGGAGGATGAGATATTTGTATTCGGCAGCAATCTGGCCGGGCATCATGCCGGAGGCGCTGCCCGCACGGCAAAGCGTCTGTTTGGAGCCATTGAGGGTCAGGGTGTAGGACTGCAGGGTCAGTCGTATGCTATCCCGACGATGCAGGGTGGAGTCGAGACGATAAAGCCGTATGTCGATGAATTCATCAATCTGGCCCGGGAATGGGATCAGACTACGTTCTATGTAACCCGGATAGGTTGCGGTATAGCTGGCTTTACGGATGCTGAGATAGCCCCTCTTTTTGCTGAGGCATTGAATCTCTACAATGTCCGTCTGCCCGAATCTTTCGTGCGGGAACTGGAGAATCCATCCAGTTGATTCCGAACAGGAAGGCGTCTGACAGCGTTTTTAAGTAAAAACGCAGATGATTATGGATGACATTCTTCGGCTTGACCGCGAAGGAATCGAACGCTTCCTTGCAAGTCATTGGGTAGAGGGGATTGGCCCTGCTTTTGCTAAGAAACTCATGGATCGCTTCGGAGAGGAGACGATCAAGGTATTGCTCGACCATCCTGAAGAAGCGCTGGGCGTAGAAGGACTCGGCGAGTCGCGTATTGCAAAAGCCGGGGATAGTCTGTCGGCCCTTAAATGGGATCCGCGGCTCGTAGCTTTCCTTTATTCTTGCGGTTTGGCCGATACTTTCGTCGAGCGCATCCTGAATAAATATCGGGGATGGGCGGAGGAAAAGATTCTGAATGACCCATACGGGATGGTGGAAGATGTGTGGCAATTATCATTTTTTACGGCTGATAAGATAGGGCGCAGACTCGGAGTCCCGGCAGATGATATCCGAAGAGCCGCAGCGGCTGCAGTAACTGCCGTAAAGCAAGCTGCCGAGGCCGGTAATCTATTCGCATTACCCGAAGATGCGGCAGCGGCTGCCGCGCGTATCGCCGACATTGATGAGCCTTTGGCACGCGAAGGTATTGAGAGAGCAATTGCCGACGGCCGACTTGTAAGAAGTAGAGGCGGAATGTATCTGCCGGTCTTCTATAAAGCTGAAAAAGAGGGAGCAGAGAGAATATCTGAATTAGCGGCTATGAGTCTTTCCGAAATCTCCGATGAAGATATTCCCCGCCATAACCACTTCGGATATGAATATTCCCCTATACAAAGAAAAGCTATACTTACAGCATTGCAGAATCCGGTAGCTGCAATTACCGGAGGCCCCGGATCGGGTAAAACTACTGTCGTGCGCGGCATCATAGAGGCAATGGAGAAGCTGGGTAAGAAAGTGACTCTCGCTGCGCCGACAGGGCGTGCGACTAAACGTCTGTCAACCATGACGGGAAAGGAGGCGACGACGATCCATCGTCTGCTGGGCTATCGGCAGGGAGAAGGCTACAACAAGCGGGCGATTGAGACCGATATGCTGATTATCGATGAGGGATCGATGATGGAGCAGGTGCTTTTTAATCATCTTCTGCAATCAATCCGGCCCGGTACGAAGGTATTGCTCGTAGGAGATGTAGATCAGTTGCCGGCGATAGGGGCAGGAGATGTGTTGCGCGATATGATTGACTCGGGTAAGATCCCTACAGTGCGTCTGAACGAGAATTTCCGGCAGAGAGAGGGGAGTCTGATAGCCGCCGGGGCAAGAGCTATCAATAGTGGACAACTCCCTGAATCCGATCCTCAGAGTGACTTTATGATCTTCCCGGAAGCTACTGATAAAGCTATCCATGACCGGATTATAGAACTGGTGGCTGAGGAATTACCCGCTTCGCGTGGCTTATCGCCGACAGATATACTCGTCGTTACTCCTCAACAGATAGGAAAACTTGGCGCGCGGATGCTAAATCATGATCTTCAGCAGCGCATAAATCCCGAGGGCCCTGAGCTTAGGCGCGGTAACGTTGTCATGCGTCAGGGTGATCCGGTGATGCAGACCGCTAATTCCCGCGAACGAGGAGTCTACAACGGAGAGTTGGGGCGGATAGTAAAAGTCGATCCGGTACGGCAGACCTTGCGTGTAGAATTTACTGACGGACGCCTGTCGGATTATGAGCGTAGCGAGCTTGGCGAACTCGTGCTTGCCTATGCAACAACAGTGCATAAACTTCAGGGGTCGGAAGTGAAAAATATAGTCATCCCGGTAACTATGGCTCATCGTCCGATGCTTTACCGCAATCTTCTATATACGGCTGTCAGCCGAGCCACTGACCTCTGTGTCCTTGTCGGCGAAGAGGAGGCTATCCGCTATGCCATCGAAAATACACCTTCCGGCAGACGCAATTCCAATTTCCGTCATCGACTGTAAGTTCATTAAGTCCAAATCACGGAGAAAATTTTGATTTTTGCCGTAACTGCCGTATTTTTGTATTTTAAATACTTAATGGCATAATCATGCGACATCTTTTACTGCCCTTCATAGTAAGTCTTATTCTTTCTGCCTGCCATAACGGCAGGGCTGACAATGATAGATCCGATTCATCATCTGACTCTACTCCCGACTCCATCGCGTTGCGACCGACCCGGGCTGAAACCCTTACCTTAGCGCTTGCGGGCGACATGATGCTCGGCACAGATTTCCCTGATGAATCACGAGGTGCGTATCTGCCCGTCGACAGCGGCATGCACCTGCTCGATGACTGTCGCGACATATTCCGACGTGTAGATCTGGCATGCGGCAATCTGGAAGGTGTGCTCGGACATGCAGGGAAACCCAAGCCGTGCTACAATCCTTCTCTTTGCTTCACATTCCGTATGCCCGAATATCTTGTGCGACCACTTGTAGACGCCGGGTTCGACTATATGAACCTTGCCAATAATCATGCCGGCGACTTCGGTCGGGATGGTGCTAAATCATCCTTGAAAGTACTGACCGATAACGGAATTTCCGCTGCCGGATTGCTTGAAGAAGCTCCCTATGCAATAGTAGAAAAGAATGGTGTAAAAGTCGGGTTTACAGGTTTTACGACTCTTGAACTCTGTCCGTCGGTCAATGACTATGCCGATCTTGAACGTATTATTGGCGAGATGCGTCCGAAATGTGACGTAATAGTAGTATCCATGCATGCAGGAGGGGAGGGTTCGGCCTATTCCCACGTGACTCGCGAGAAAGAGGTATATCACGGCTGGCCGCGCGGCAACGTGCATGAATTCGCACATAAGGCGATTGATCTTGGTGCGGATATTATATGGGGACATGGGCCGCACGTGCTCAGAGGCGCGGAAGTCTACAAAGATCGACTGATCCTTTACAGCCTCGGCAATTTCTGCACCCCCATGAAGATGGGAATTGTAGGCGCTACCGGACAGGCCGCCATAGCGGAAGTGACGATCGACTCGGATGGCAGATTCCGCACAGGCCAACTCCACTCCTTCATCCAGCAGCGAGGGCGAGGGCCCGTAGCCGACAAGACTAACGCCTCCGCGCGCCAGATAAAAGCCCTCTCCGAAAAAGACTTTCCGGAATCAGCCCTCGAATTAACCGCAGAAGGCAAGATGAATTACTAATAAAGAAATGCATAAATAATTTTATTCTCATATATCGTTTAATATTTGGAACTTAGTTATATAATAAATGAGAGTTGTAATCCAGAGAGTTACCGAGGCAAGAGTAAGAGTGAATGGTGATGTAAAAGGGGAGATAGGACCCGGACTGATGGTACTGGTAGGAGTGGAACAAGGTGATACGGAAGCAGACGTAGACTGGTTGGCATCAAAAACCGTCGGTCTGCGCATCTTCAACGACGAATCCGGAGTGATGAATCTTCCGGTGACAAGCATAGACGGTGGCATTCTTGCTGTCAGTCAATTCACCCTGACAGCCTCGACCCGCAAAGGCAACCGTCCGAGCTACATCCGTGCGGCAGGCCACGACCTCGCGATTCCGCTCTACGAATCCTACTGCCATAAAGTAAGTTCCCTCATAGGACGCCCAGTAGAAAAAGGTATTTTCGGCGCCGACATGCAAATCGAACTGATCAACGACGGCCCCGTCACCATCCTCATCGACTCGCGCCTTCGCGAATAACATCCGCCCGTATCGCGCCCGCCTTGCGAATGCCATCTGGCCATATCGATTCCCTTCAGAGGAAATAAAAGATTCGATTCTGCGTAAATATCATTTAACTCATTCATCTTCTGTCTGAGGAATTCCAATAATAAAATAGCTTCCGACAAGCTACAAAAATAAAAAACATAAAAATCTCCAAAAAACTTGCAAAATAGAAAAATACTGCGTAACTTTGCAAAACCAAAACCCGAAAAGCCCAGGTGGCGGAATGGTAGACGCGCTCGTTTCAGGTGCGAGTGCTGAGAGGCGTGCAGGTTCGAGTCCTGTTCT
>JAIDYR010000022.1 GCA_029057985.1 Muribaculaceae bacterium
TTCCTATATAGTGCAGTTAGATGCTTATGAGCGTCTGCGAGAAATAATACTACGCGATTATCCATCATTCTCCGGATTGGCTCTGGAGCGATATTTCAAAGCCAAACTAATGGAAAGTCAGGCCTTCACCCGAATATCCAATTGGTGGGATAGAAAAGGTGAGAATGAAATAGATATCATAGCGGAGAATGAGATTGATAAAACTCTGACATTCTTTGAGGTGAAGCGGAAAGAGCGTAATATAGATCTCGCTATTCTACGGAGTAAAGCTGATAACTTCCTTAGAACGACCGGAAGATACAAAAATTATATCATTAATTATGAAGGTTTATCGATACGAGATATGTAGCAAATAATAATAGCCTGCATTTTTGCAGGCTATTATTATTTGCTAAGGAGTAAAGTCTTTTACTTATTGACCTGGTATTTGTTCCAACCTTCTTTGAGGTAGGCGATGACTTGCTCTGCAGCTGCTACGCCGGCGTTGAAGTTAGCTTCTGCTGTCTGGGCACCCATCTTCTTGGGAGTAAAGAATACGCGGGCGGCGAATTTCTTTTCGAATTCTTCAGCGGCTGCCGGACGTATATCAGATACATAGCGGAGATCAGGACGCTCTTCAAGAGCCTTCATCAAGCCCTCTTCGTCGATGACTTCCTTGCGGGCAGTATTGATCAATACGCCACCCTTCGGCATGAGCATGCAGAGATCATAGCCGATTGACTTCTTAGTCTCAGCGGTAGCAGGAATGTGAAGTGATACAAACTGATTCTGTGAGAAAAGTTCCTTCACATCATGGAGGGGCTTAACACCTTCGGCTTCCATCACTGCATCAGGCACGAATTTATCGAGCGCTGTGATATCCATATTAAAGCCCTTGGCGATGCGAGCAACATTACGTCCTACCTGGCCGAATGCATAGATGCCGAGAGATTTGCCTTTCAGTTCGGAACCGGAAGTACCGTTATACTGATTGCGACACATCATCACTACCATGCCGAATACGAGCTCAGCAACTGCATTGGAGTTCTGACCGGGAGTATTCATCACGCAGATTCCATGCTTTGTAGCAGCTTCCAGATCAATGTTGTCGTAACCCGCGCCGGCGCGTACGATCACTTTCAATTTGGGAGCATGATCCATCACTTCTGCGTCGATTACGTCAGAGCGCACGATAAGTCCTTCTGCATCTTTAACTGCATTGAGAAGATCCTCACGAGTGCCGCGTTCTACGAGTTCGAGATCATTGCCTGAAGCATTTACGCAATTTTCAATAGCCTTGACTGCATTCTCGGCAAAGGGTTTTTCAGTGAAAACGAGTATTTTCATTTGTATTTAGATTCTTATTTTAGAAGAAACACAGGGGAAGATATAATCTCTGCATATCTTCCCCCGATTTCATTAATTATTTATTCCCGGGAGGGGAAATATCTTATTTTACGTGAAGAGCTTCGAATTCCTTCATGCATGCTACGAGAGCCTCTACGCTTTCCATGGGAAGAGCGTTATAGAGAGAAGCACGGAATCCGCCTACATCTCTGTGACCCTTGATTCCGACCATTCCCTTTTCAGTAGCGAAGTCGAAGAAGTCTTTTTCCAGATCCTTATATTCAGGACGCATTACGAAACATACATTCATGATTGAGCGATCTTCCTTATTGGGAATAGTTGCTACAAACATCTTGCTGTTATCAATGGCGTCATAGAGTTTTTCAGCCTTTGCAATGTCCATCTTTTCGATTTCCTTAAGGCCGCCGAGGCTCTTATAGTATTTGAGAGTCTG
Source organism: Muribaculaceae bacterium (assembly GCA_029057985.1). Lineage (GTDB taxonomy): Bacteria > Bacteroidota > Bacteroidia > Bacteroidales > Muribaculaceae > Lepagella. Next base: position 1,781 of record JAIDYR010000022.1, read on the forward strand.
GAGAGCAGCGTAGATGGGGAGTACCGGAGGAGTGTTGAACATTGAGCCCTTGTCGACGTGAGTCTTATATTTGAGCATGGTCGGGATGACGCGATCTACGTGGCCCAGAGCATCATCTTTCACGATGCAGATAGTCACGCCGGAGGGAGCAAGGTTCTTCTGAGCGCCTGCATAGATGAGGTCATACTTGGAAACGTCGACCGGACGAGAGAATATATCGGAGCTCATGTCGCAGATCATACGAACGGGAACGTCCGGATCCTTGCGGATTTCTGTGCCGTAGATAGTATTGTTGGAGGTATAGTGGAAGTAGTCAACGTCTGCGGGTACCTTGCTTTCGAAGTCTTTGGGGATATAAGTGTAATTCTTATCTTTTGAAGAAGCTACTACATCTACTTCACCAAAGAGCTTAGCCTCCTTGATAGCCTTTGAAGCCCAGACACCTGTGTCGAGATAGGCAGCTTTAGTATTGAGGAAGTTCATGGCTGACATTGCAAACTGAAGCGATGCGCCGCCGCCAAGGAAGAGCACTGAGTAACCTTCGGGTACTTCAAGAAGTTCCTTGACGAGAGCAACCGCTTCGTCTACGACTGCCTGGAACTGCTTTGAACGGTGGGAGATTTCAAGGATAGAAAGGCCCATGTCAGCGAAGTTGATAACTGCATCGGCAGTATTTTTGATTGTGTACTCACTGAGGATGCAGGGGCCTGCATAGAAATTGTGTTTCTTCATGATTTGAAGCGAATTATAGGTAAGTTTGTGATTTGTATTAGATATTTAAGTTTTTCAATCTTCATCTCCTGACCATGCTCAGGAGAATTAAAGATAAAGTTGACTACAGAGGTTCATCTCCGGGATAGAGGAGTACGCCTGCTGTTTTCGTGGCAAATATAGCGCTTATTTTGAAGTTGACAAAATTTAATTACTGAAAAATTTCCGGTTATGTTTTATAACATAAAATTAGTCTCATATGCTTATGCTTAGCGCAGGCTATCGATATAATGTCAAGTTATCGGCTCATGGCATAAGCCCGGTTCAGATCGCAGTTAAGTCATCTCAATCTCCCAGAGAAGGAGAATACGTAGAGTGAGTTAATTCTAAAAATCATAATCAAGAACTTTTTTTATTGAGTAATTGTTTAAATGACAGAAAGACACTAAATCTCTCCCCAATTAATAAAGTAATATTTTAAATTCTGAAAAACACTTACAACTATGAAAAAGACAATTTTACTCGCAATGGCTCTCCTGGCTGGGGCAAGCGTTGCATCCGCTCAATCCCGCATCCTTAATAATCCGAATAATAAGCCTTACGTGGGAGCTCGTCTGTCGCTTGAATCATCCGTGCCCGGCGACTTGTCATATTCCAACGTAAAGAAATCAGTATATAATCCCGGTGCCGGCGTTAGTCTGGGCGTAGTATATAATCAGCCAGTGATCGCTAACTTCTATGTTCAGCCCGGCCTTGAACTTTACTACAATACTCAGAAGATGGACCTCGACGATTCATCACTCGAAAATATCCGCATGAAGAGCCATAGTCAGAGATCTTTCGGTATGAGAGTGCCCGTCATGCTCGGTTATCATTTCGACTTTACTCCGAAGGTAAATGTCGCTGTATTTACCGGTCCGGTGCTTAAAGTAGGCTTCTCTGACGACTATTACCTCACGTCCGAAACTGCAATGGTAGATAATGAAGCTGTGCGCGCGCATGCATCCGGCTCAATGTATAATGATAATGCATTTACCGGTGCAGGTCCGGCAAACGCTTACAATCGCGTGGACTGCGCTTGGAGAATCGGAGTCGGCGTAAACTTCCTTAAGAACTACTATGTGGGTCTAAGCGGAGATCTGGGCATGGTCAACAAGATCAAGCATGACAATAACGGAGCCTATAACCAGAAGGATAATCTATTCCAGCTGACGCTTGGTTATAACTTCTGATTGCTATGACTCTGGAACTCAGAGTCCGCCGAAATCGATATGTGTACTCTAATTCTAAGTAACTATATTATCAAATCGTCATAAATTAGTCAGGATAGAAATATAACTATCCACCGGGTTAAGCCCGGACAAAATATACGGTTGAATCCTCTGGAAGTGAACGTGGCTTTCGGGGGATTTTTTGGATATTAACCGATTTTTGATTATATTTGTTGATTATTTAGAATATAGAATATGAACAATATTGAAATATCGGCGCCCGAAAGAGAGCAGAGCAGGGTCAACCCGAAAACTTCGTTCGGGATTCTGTTTGATCTTGACGGGGTTCTGGTAGACAGCGAGCGAGAATATACCCGAATATGGAATCAGATAGAGCAGGAATATCCTACAGGAATTGAGGATTTTGCCCGCAAAATCAAGGGCACTAATCTGAATGATATCCTTTCCCGCCATTATCCCGATCCGGCTATCCGGGCCAAGGTTGAGCAACGTCTTTATGAACTGGAAGGGCAAATGAAATATGATTATTGCCCCGGAGCTGAGAATGTACTCAAGAAGCTGAAGAGTGCAGGATTCCCCATCGCACTTTATACCTCCTCCAATCATGTAAAAATGGAGCATCTTTACCGGGATATTCCGGAAATCCGGGAGTATTTCGATTATATAGTATTGGGAGATATGGTAAAGGAATCCAAGCCATCGCCGGAAGGCTATCTTAAGGCTGCAGAGGGTATCGGTCTCACTGCCGGGCAATGGATTGTAGTCGAGGACTCTCTTCAAGGAGTAAAAGCAGGCAAAGCCTCTGGAGGCAAAGTAATAGGAGTTGCCGGCACATTGCCGGCAGAAGTGCTCGCTCCATATTCAGATGTTGTGATTGATTCAATGTCGGATTTCCCCGATGTCAACATGATCATGACCCGGTGACGCACATAACATCAGTTTAAGAAATAAGCAGATGGCAAATATCCCTTTGGCAGAGCGAATGAGGCCGTCTTCGCTTGACGATTATATAGGCCAGAAACATCTTGTAGGTCAGGGTGGCATCATAAGAAATATGATAGAGACCGGGCGCATCAACTCTTTTATTCTATGGGGTCCGCCCGGAGTAGGAAAGACTACGCTCGCCCGCATCATAGCAAATACAACTGAAGCTGAATTTTATACCCTCAGCGCGGTAACGTCCGGGGTTAAAGATGTCAGGGAGGTAATCGAGAAATGCGCAGCTGCAGGGCGTAGCGTATTTGCAAAAGCCCGGCCTATATTGTTCATAGATGAAATCCATCGGTTTAACAAATCGCAGCAGGATTCTTTGTTAGGTGCTGTAGAGAAGGGAGTCCTTACTCTGATAGGCGCTACTACTGAAAATCCATCTTTTGAAGTCATCCGGCCGCTTTTGTCGCGCGCCCAGGTCTATACGCTCAAATCTCTCGAAAAAGATGATTTGCAGCGTCTGCTTGATAATACTCTTGCCAACGATCCGATCCTGACAAAACGGAATGTCAGTGTTGAGGAGACTCAGGCATTATTCAGATTTGCCGGGGGAGATGCCAGGAAATTGCTAAATATAATTGATCTCATAGAGCAATCTACGCCGGATGACAGTCCGGTCATTATCAATGATAAGACTGTAATCGACCGTCTGCAAGAAAATCCTGCCGCGTATGATCGAAATGGCGAATTGCACTACGATATTATTTCCGCTTTCATAAAGTCAGTCAGAGGGAGCGATCCCGATGCTGCGCTTTATTGGTTGGCGAGGATGGTGGCGGGGGGAGAAGATCCGGCCTTCATCGCACGCAGGCTTGTGATTCTTGCAGCTGAAGATATAGGCCTCGCCAACCCCAACGCATTACTGCTTGCCAATGCCACTTTCGATGCACTTCAGAAAATCGGATGGCCGGAAGGGAGGATCATACTTGCGGAGTGTACGGTCTATCTCGCTACTTCTGCAAAATCCAACAGCACATATATGGGAATTGCCGCCGCTTTGGCTGAAGTAGAAAAATCCGGAAATCTTCCTGTTCCGCTCCATTTGCGCAATGCCCCTACCAAGCTGATGAAGGATCTCGGATATCATGAAGGTTATAAATACGCTCATGATTACAAAAACAACTACGTCGAACAACTCTATCTTCCTGAAGAAATAAAGACTTCCAAATTCTGGAATGCAGGTTCTAATCCGGCCGAGGCAACGATGCAAGCCAGAATGGATTCGCTCAAAGAGAATAAGGAATTAAATTCTTGATGCTTGATTCATGATTGAGAAACTGTCATTGAGGTTACGCCCTGAAGAAGCAGCCTCAGAAGAAATAATTCGACTGGAGACATCCCGCGCCTTAGGTCTTAAACCTGATAGGATCAACGACATAAAAATTACTAAGCGCAGCGTGGATGCCCGCAAGCGAGATGTAGTCATCAACCTGACCGTTATGGTTGCATTCGGCGATGACAAGCAAGCCATAGGGGATGCTCCATTCGTAGAGTTTAAAAGGGTATCCGACAAAGCCCCGCAGATTATAATTGTCGGAGCGGGCCCGGCAGGTCTATTTGCAGCCCTGCGCGCCATTGAATCGGGATTTCGACCCATTGTCTTCGAAAGAGGTAAAGATGTCGATACCCGAAGGATAGATATAGCAAAACTCAACCGGACCGGAATCGTAGATGCTGAATCCAACTACTGCTTCGGAGAGGGCGGAGCCGGGACTTTCTCCGACGGCAAATTGCATACCAGATCCAAGAAAAGGGGAGATAACGATGCAGTGATGGCATTACTCGTGCAATTCGGTGCAAAACCCGACATTCTCTCAGATTCGCATCCTCACGTAGGAAGCGACAGACTCCCACATATTATCAAGGCAATACGCGAGAAGATTATCGAATGTGGGGGAGATGTCAGATTTGGATCGCGTGTCGACGGACTGATAATTGAAGAAAACCCTGACGGCAAGAAAATATGTAAAGGAGTTCGATTATCTGACGGAAGCAAACATTACGGCGACGTGATATTAGCTACCGGCCACTCGGCGAGAGATACTCTCAGAAATCTGCACGCTCAGGGAGTCGGCATGGAAGCAAAAGGATTCGCAATGGGCGTAAGACTTGAGCATCCATCGGAATTGATCGACAGATTGCAATATCACACCCCGGAGGGCAGAGGAGCTTATTTGCCGGCGGCCGAATATAATTATGTGACTCAGGTTGATGGTAGAGGAGTATATAGTTTCTGCATGTGTCCGGGAGGGGTTGTGGTCCCGGCAGTATCGGCTCCGGGAGAAAGTGTGGTCAACGGCATGTCGGCTTCCGCACGCTCAGGTCGATGGAGCAATTCCGGAATGGTAGTTGAATTGCGTCCGGGAGACTTTCCGGAATATTCAGAATACGGAGTTTTTGAGCTTCTGCGCGCTCAGGAAGAGATTGAGAAGAGATTCTATGAAGCCGCGGATCGCACTTTGCAAGCGCCTGCTCAGAGAATGTATGATTTTGTAAAAGGGAAGTCATCGGCTAATCTGCCGAAGAGTTCATATCCTCCCGGATTGCTTTCGAGAAGGGTCGACCAATTGCTACCTCCCGTGATTTCACGACGTCTTCAAGAAGGCTTCAAGGTATTCGGCCAAAGATCAAGAGGATTTCTGACTAATGAAGCTTGCGTTATAGGACTGGAAAGCCGCACATCAAGTCCTGTACGCCTCCCGCGCGATAAGGAGACACTTTGTCATGTCAATATCGAGGGACTGTATCCGGCAGGTGAGGGAGCAGGATATGCCGGCGGGATTATCTCTGCGGCTATCGACGGACGAAGATGCGTCGATTCGATTTGCAAAAAGCAAAAATAATTACTAAATTTGTAAGATTATTCCGCCTATTTGGCGGCTTGGCCCAATATAAATGAAAAAACTCCTTACCGGATCGTGAGTACAATATTAAATATAGAGACGAGTTCTGAGATTTGCTCAATTGCCGTCAGTAATGACGGCATGATCGAGTTTCATATTGAATCCGAAGAACCTATGCAGCATGCGGTATTGTTAGGTCAATACGTAGAGCGCGCACTTGATGAAATTGCACGCAAGGAATTGACTCTCGATGCCGTAGCTGTCAGTCTCGGACCCGGAAGTTATACCGGATTACGCATCGGACTCTCCTTAGCCAAAGGATTATGCTTTGCAAAAGACATTCCTCTCATCGGTATCGATACGCTTCAGCTTCTTGCAGTAAAAGCAATGTTCGGACTGCGGGATCCCGAAGGGGATGAGGTCCTTGTAGGCATGATCGATGCCCGGCGCAGTGAGGTCTATTACGCTGCTTATGATTTTGCTCTCAATTCAATAATCCGGCCGCAGCCTCTTATTCTTGAGCCAGATTCGCTGAATAACCTTTCAGATCGCAGGAAAATCGTAATGATAGGGGATGGAATTACCAAGGCAAAAGAAATTCTGAATCAGCCTAATGCTCTATATCTGACTAACCGTATGCCTGTCGCAATGGATATGACAGCATTATCCGAGCGCGCTTATCGTAGGGGTGATTTCCTGGACACGGCTTACTCAGTCCCTGTCTATCTTAAAGAATATGAAGCAAAGAAGTCTGCTAATAAAGTTTTGAAATCAATATAATGGAAAAAATCGATATACATTCGGAGAACTATAAATTTCTCCCATATAATACCGGCATGCCGACTCTCCCTATTCAGGAGTATGGACGCACGATTCAGAATATGGTGGATTATTGCGTGGAGATACCGGACCGCGAGGAACGCACGGCCTGCGCATACGCCATCATTGGAGTTATGAAGCGTCTTTTCCCAAATCACGTCGGAGAAAAAGGCGATCTGAAGAAATTCTGGGATCACCTTAATATCATGTCGAAATTTGAACTGGATATCGATTTCCCTTGCGAGGTCGTGACGGCCGAAACTGTCAATCCCAAACCGGAACGTATAGCTTACGCAAAAGGACCGATACGTTATCGACATTATGGTCGGAGTCTTGAGAGCATGATCAAGACTGTGGCCGATATGGAAGATGGAGAAGAGCGGGATGAATTGATCTGTATGATCGCTCACCAGATGAAGAAACTTCTGCTCCAGCATAATCCTGAAGGAGTCGACAATGCAAGGGTGCTCCGAGATCTCTATGACTATTCTGAAGGCAAGATTAACCTTGACCCCGAGACATATATTCTGCGGGATTTTTACGAAGTCACTCCTGTCAATCAGAAGAAAAAGAACCGGAAGAAAAATCGTTGATCCGATTCTTTTAAATAAGATATTGAATCTAAGCATATGGGTACATTTATAGTAGAAGGCGGCCATAAGCTCAGCGGGAGCATACGTCCGCAAGGAGCAAAAAATGAAGCACTTGAGGTAATCTGTGCAACCCTCCTCACTTCAGAACCTGTCGTAATCAGCAACATTCCCGATATCCTCGATGTCCGCAATCTCATTGCATTGCTTTCCGAGATGGGGGTCAAGGTGAAATATATCGACAAGCATACATGTGAATTTCGTGCTGAAACACTTGATTTCAATTATATTGATACTCCTGATTACCGGAAGAAAGCCTCATCCCTCAGAGGGTCGGTGATGATAATCGGTCCTATGCTTGCAAGATTCGGTAAAGCAATTCTTCCCAAACCCGGAGGCGATAAAATCGGGCGCCGACGTCTTGACACTCATTTCATGGGCATGATATCGCTGGGCGCGGACTTTGAGTATGATTCCGTGCTTCGCCTTTATAAAATCGCAGCCCCCCGGGGATTAAACGGCAAATACCTGCTTCTTGATGAGGCTTCCGTGACAGGCACCGCCAATCTCATAATGTCGGCAGTACTGGCTAAAGGTACGACTACGATTTATAATGCCGCATGCGAGCCTTATATTCAGCAGTTATGCCGGATGCTGATAAAGATGGGAGCTAAGATTGAAGGAATAGGCTCCAATCTTTTGACAATTCAGGGTGTGGAAAAACTTGGCGGAGCCGGGCATACATGTCTGCCTGACATGATTGAAGTCGGCAGCTTCATCGGAATGGCCGCCATGACAGGAAGTGATCTTCTGCTGGAAAATGTAGGAGTCAGAGATCTCGGCATTATGCCGGAAATGTTCCGCAGACTCGGAGTCAACCTTGAGATAGAAGGCGACAATATAAGGGTGCGCCAGAATGAGATTTACGAAGTCGATACGTTTATTGATGGCTCGATCATGACTTTTTCGGATGCCACATGGCCCGGTTTGTCGCCTGATTTATTAAGTATTTTCCTCGTCGTTGCAACCCAAGCAAGGGGAAGTGTGTTGATACATCAGAAGATGTTTGAATCGCGACTCTTCTTTGTCGACAAGTTAATAGACATGGGGGCAAGAATAATCCTGTGTGATCCTCACAGGGCGGCGGTCATCGGAAGCGGACGATTCCAGGCGATGCACGGCACTGTTATGACCTCTCCGGATATCCGGGCCGGCATAGCGATGCTTATAGCGGCATTAGGGTCAAAAGGCACAAGCCGCATCCAGAATATTGACCAGATCGACAGAGGCTATGAGAATATTGAAGCTCGCTTGAGATCATTAGGCGCTCATATCATTCGGGTCGATGAGTAGCTTACTCCCTTTGAAGAGTCGCAGCAATTTAATAAAAAATGATAGAAGAAAAAGATATCATACCGATAGGTAAATTCTTCCGGACGCACGCACTTAAAGGGGAACTCAACGCAGTCACCGACGACTATGATCCCGATATGCTTGCTGAAGGCTATCCGCTTATAGTAGAGGTGGACGGCATTTATGTGCCATTCTATGCTGAGAGTGTCCGACCAAAGGGTTCGCAGGGATGCCTCGTCAAACTTGAGGGAATCGATTCTCAGGAGAGGGCGCAGGAGTTTGTAAATCGTCAGATCTTCATGTTGCGTCGCGATATTGCTGAATGGCTTGAAGTAGAAGAGGATGAAGTAGCTGTCGACGATGATCTTATAGGGTTTAATGTGATGGTCAACGGCATAGGTCGGATAGGAACTGTCGATTCTGTAGATTCTTCCACTGCGAATCTTCTTCTTCTTGTAAAGTCGGAAGATACGGATGAAATTATCTACATTCCGTTTGTAGAAGAATTTGTAGAAGAGATAGACCCAAAGGATAAATGTATCTTGTTGAGTTTGCCCGACGGTATAATAGAAATGAATAAAAAATAGAATCTTAAAGTAAGTGAGAAAATTTATGAACATATAGAGCCAGTTTACTAAAGAATGTTAACGAGAAAATGTACAGATTTTGAGGCAGTTTCGATTTTTGAAGAAGGAGCG
>JAIDYR010000023.1 GCA_029057985.1 Muribaculaceae bacterium
CCCCCCCCCGAGTCAGCCGATTTTTTGCGACCGATTAGTTGCCCAACACCCTTTCTGCCGTCGGGGGAACCCGGATAGCTGAATAGACTTCGTATGTCCATGATGTTGTTAGTATTAAGTGATTATTATTACTGTTTTCTGAAAGTACAAACTATTTGGTATTCTTTCGACGCAAATTTATAAAAAACTTTTTATATCATCAAAATTATTCTGTAAAAAAATTTGTTTTTGTTTCGTAGCAGAGTCTATATTCTTTGCGTAGAAGACACAAGAATCAATTATATACCTCTGTTTATCAGTGTTTTTATTCCTTTATCTATAATAAATCCATAGTTCAAATAAAATTTTTAATTGGTAGGATATTATCCGATATGCTTCTTGTTAACATAAGGACATGAGTTAATTTCTGCCTGCTATCTTTTCTGACATAAGAACATAAGTCTATTTTCGTCCTTTTGTCCTTCCGTCTTATTTCTTGACATAAGCACATAAGGACATAAGATCAGCTTTGTTGCCTTATCGGCGATGTAACCGTTTGAGCGAAAAGTGGTAAATAGGCGTCGACATGGTGTAAGTGGATTGATGCCACGAAGTTACCGCGAGTGAAAAGACCAACTTTTTTGATGATTATTTTGTTATATCAGAAAAAATAAGTACCTTTGCTATAAAATAAGTGTAGCTATCGGTTTTAGTCCCGGTACCAGCACTCTAAAAGGGAAAAGAAGTCGTGCATTTTGTCTGCGCGACTTCGCTCTTTTATATACCCACGCAAAAAGAGCCTTTCCTTTCGGAATTGAAAATCGCTGAATACTACTCAAATCATTTCAATAGTAATCACATAAGGACATAAGATTTTTTCTGTGCTTTTGTCCTTCTGTCTTAATTATCTGACATAAGCACATAAGAACATAAGTCTATTTTGTCCTTTTGTGCTTCTGTCTTTAATATATCTGTATAGGCTTTAATATATCTGTATAGGCCGCGCTACGCCTGGCCGGGATTATGTATCGGGGGCCTATCGCATAACCCCGCTACGCGGGGTTTATCGCCTTGAATTTTTGGCGATTCGAGGGATATTTATTAACTTTGAGTCCTCAAAGGCTACTAATATCCGAGCAGTCTGCAATTATAATCTGAACCATGCAGAAGAATAATAGACAGGAGACTCTTTTTAACGCAGCGTTCAAGCTGTTTTTGCTCCATCAGTACAATGGAGTGACCCTGGCTGATATCGAGAAGGAGACAGGTATGACCCGTGGTGCGATATTCTATCACGCCAAGAGTAAGGAGGATCTGTACAGGAAAGTGGTAAAGAGGTACTGGATAGACCGGCAGAACCTCAAGAAGAAGATGGATTTGACTAAAGAATCATCTTCACTAAAGGATTTCATCTACAATTATACAGCCTCTATCAGCAAAACAATGAACGGTTTACACGCATTGTTGGCCGGATGCACCGTGCAACAGGCAAGTCAGGCCTATCTGGCGTTTCTTATGCAACTGCGAGAAACGGCACCCGACCTGCATGACGAGTATCTTTCCAACCGCAATAACGAACTGCTGATTTGGAACGACATCCTACGCTCAGCCGTGGCTTCCGGGGAGATCTCGAAAGATATCGACACATTCGCCTTCGCTCAGACATTCCTATTCCTCTTCTATGGTCAGACATTTTGGGAGGCACTTGATAACGGCCTGAATGTCGACCAATTGCGCAGAACATATCTAAAGATCTACGACGCGATAAGAGTAAAACGCTGAAATTAGCATAATAATAAATCCCGCGTATACGGGGAGGAGTAAAAAAATAACCTCGCATGTGCGAGGTTATTTTCCTATATTAGTGGATTTGCTCTATTAGTTCTTTACTTCGATTACCAGATAGGGGCTTAGGCTCCAGAACTTGGTGGGATCTGTGATCTTGATAGTCTTGGCTTCATCTTTTCCGCCTACGATCTCGTAGCTTCCTGCCGGCATATTAGTCTTGATCTTGGCTTCTTTGGCTCCTGTCGGGATAGAAGTCAGAGTGCGTTTGTCGGCAGTAGTAAAGTAATTCTGGTTGAAGTTACCCTGGAGCACTTTAGTGGCGCCGAGGAATTTCTTTTCAAGAAGACCCTGCTGCTTGAGTTCCTTATTGGTGCCGATAGCGTAATAAACCTTGTTGGCTTCATTTTCAGCTGCTACGGTTTCGGCCTTTGCCTCTTCGGTAGCGGCATTGGCTACTTCAAGTTTCTTTTCTCCTTCAGCTACCTGGTTGTTGAGGTCGGAGATCTGAGTCTTCGCCTTATCAAGATCTGCAGTCAGCTGAGCGATTTTGGAATCTTGCTCTGCGATGCGGGTCTTAAGTTGCTCGATTGTCCTGTTAAGGATAGCATTCTGCTGTCCCGATGCGTTAGCCTTTGCCTGAAGTTCTTCAAGGAGCTGCTTATTAGCCGCGAGACGGGCCCGGATTGAAGCAAGGTTTTTACGGATTTCCTCTCTGCGGTCTACTCCTTCCCCGCCTCCGGTGTTATACAGAAGACCTTCCTGCTGATTGATTGAATCAAGTCCGGTATAGATATCCCCCATAAGAAGAAGAAGAGAGTCATTGAAGGTGTTGGCTTCGTTATATTGCGCGGTAAGGTTGGCAATCTGAATAGAATCATCAGCGAGTTTCTTCTCATCGTTGCCTGAGCAAGCGCTGAAGATCACGGCCATGAGGGCGCCGATCAAAAGGAGGTCTTTCTTCATATCGTAAGAATTTTAAATTATCAGTTTATAGTACTTTTCTCATCGGCCGACATTTCGTCATTATCGGATCTGCGTCTCTTTCGCTTCTCTTCTTTTCGGCCTTCGATGACTATAACAATCTCCCCTTTCGCTTGGTTCAATTCAAAATGATTTTGCAGTTCGAGAAGAGTCCCGCTATGGGTTGTCTCGTGTAGTTTCGATATTTCCCGCACTACAGCGGCCTTACGGTCCGCACCATAATATTCAGCGAGCTGACGCAGCGTTCGCTCCAGACGCTTCGGGCTTTCGTAGATAATAGTTGTCTCTTCTAGGTCCGATAGATATTCGAGGCGGGTCGCCCTACCTTTCTTGGGAGGAAGAAAACCTTCGAAATGGAAGCGGTCGCATGGGAGTCCGCTGTCAAGGAGTGCCGGCACAAAAGCTGTAGGGCCGGGAAGACATTCAACATCTATACCCTCCCGCCGACATTCCCGACTCAGCATAAAGCCCGGATCAGAAATTCCCGGCGTCCCCGCGTCGGATATCAAGGCAAGAGTCTCTCCGCCTTTAAGCATTTCGATTACGCGCTGAAGGCTTTCATGCTCGTTATATTTGTGATGACTCATCATCGGAGTGTGAATATCGAAGTGTTTGAGCAGGATACCGCTCGTCCGGGTATCCTCGGCCAAAATGCGGTCAGCAGATTTCAGAACTTCTATGGCCCTGAAAGTCATATCTCCGAGATTTCCGACAGGAGTCGGCACTATATATAGCTTACCCATCAGCTGATCATTTGAAAAGTTTGGAAATTTTGGCCATGAAGCTGATTCCTTCCTTTGATTCAAGATCGAGATTCCACTCATCCATCATGTATTCTTCGGCCTCATCATAGGAATCCAGCATTATGATTTCATCCATGCATTTATCAAAATCCTTCAGATTTCCTCCGAAAATCTCGCGTGAGAAGAGGAATCGGTCGTTGATGCTGAAGAGCCGTCCACGGCTGCGCGGAGCGACTTCCTTCTTTGGAGCAACCCTGCGCGGTCGCTCCATCTTCGGGAAATCATCGTCTACCTCTACGTATGCCTCCGGATCGACATATGCCCCGGGTTCATAATATCCACTCCCTTTTATAATATTATCGAGTTCGGGAATGGTGGTGTCGGCGGCAGAGAATTCTTCATGATTGTCATCATCCTCCGGCTGCTCCTCAATGCCTGTCTCTTCTTTGACGAGATCTTCCTTTTCATCATAGTCTTCGTCCTCTATTTCTTCCTCTTCTACATGAAGGATTTCTTCCTTTGCTTCTTCCTTCTCTTCATCCGGGTCTTCCTGAATTTCATCCTCTGTTACGTCTTCCTCGTCTTCGATTTTCTCTATAGATTCCTCTATATCTTCTTGGGAAGCGTCGGAATCCACCTTTTCAGCATCATTTATGTCCGCTTCTATTTCGTCAGAATCATTATCTACCCTGACTTGCAAACTTTCCTCAATTCCGGAAGTCTCTTCTTCACCCGCGGATTCCATCGGGTAGCTGAATCCTATTTCTTCAAGCTCTTCCGGCTTGGCGGGCTCATCGGCAAGAGTCACGAGAGCATTGAGTTTAGCGACAATCAGTTGGTTAAGACGCGGTGGCACCGCGCTGCGTGTCACACCTATATGGAGTAGGCCCTCGAGTTCGTAGGTGAGATCGAGCATTTCTGAGAGACGGCGCCGATAGGCTGTCTGGGGGGGAAGGATTCTTTCTTGGGAAGACATTTTTTGAGGAATTGATTATAGATTATACTTAATAAGGGATCTGGAAGGAGTTATGGTTAATCCCCGAAGATATCGAGTAGCATCCGGGCTATGGCTTTACGGAGATACGCGCGATCGCAGGTGAAATCATTGACGATTACCACAACTGCGTGGGTAGGAGCGAAGTCATCGTCAAGTTTATAGCCGGCGTAACATTGTATACCCCGCATCGACCCGGTCTTCATTGCTATATAAGCATCCAGGGGAGTATCTTTAAGAAAACTTTTTACGGTCCCTTCCTGGCCGGCCAGTGGGAAGAAACTTACGTATTCCACGTCGTTGCGCTTGAAGCGCAGCATGCTCTCCATAAAATCAGCGGTCACTTTATTGGAGCGCGACAGCCCGCTGCCATCCTCTATTTTCACCCCTTCCATCGGAGCCCGGCGCTCTTTCCAGAATTGCATTTCTTTCTCAGCAGCCTTGGGAGTGCTGCCGTCAAGACCTGAGTGCTTGCCAAACTGACGCAGCATTGATTCGGCAAACATATTATCGCTTCTCATCATGCAGGAGCGCATGATTTCCTTTACCGGAGCCGACTGATGCCGGAGAATCACCTTTCTGCGCCCTCCCTCGAGAGTGTTGCCTCCGATTGTCATCCCTGCTTTTGCCATTGCATCGCGAAGGTCTTTCATAAATACGGCATCGGGATTCTGCACACTCTGCTTCCCTTTCGCATTGTCGGCATAGTTGAAGGCATGATTTCCGGTGCCGTAATATGATCCGAGGTCACCCTGGGCCCAGTTGGGTGGTATTGAGGCGCCTGCAAGTGAAGACTCGTCGATTATTATATTTCCGTCAATTCGGGAGATTTTCTCGCGCTTCAGGGCATTGACTATCTCTGTCACGAAGTTTTCGGATTTAGGCCAGTGAGTGGAGTTGATAGAGGGGTCACCGGAGCCTTGAATTATAAGATTACCTTTAAGAACTCCCCCCTCTACCCTGCCATCAATTATTACGGGAGTGACGAAAGGCTTATCGACATCCATTACTTCGGAGGCCGATGCCAAAGTGACACTCTTCATGATGGAGGCCGGAGTAAGCGGACGATCGGTATTATAGGATGCTATGACCTTGCCTGTCGGAAGTTTGGTGACGAGCACCGCCATCGAACCCTTGGGGAGATTCGGAGTATTGACAAAATTATCTACAGCCTGCTGAGGAGTGACCGCCATGACGGCCATCATGAGCATCATCAGCCATGACAATATCAGGAATCTTCTGAATCCCTGCCCTCCGTTTATGGTTTCCTTATGTGATTTTATACCATTCATACTGCAAAAATACGAATTCCCATGTAAAATGCCACTCTCAGACCGCATTTATTTTCTTAAGAATTCTAAAATTTCCGGATTGCCACCAACCTGAATTCAATTATTTCATCGCTTCCATTTTATTAGGATCCCCTACGACCCAGACTGTATCGCCGGGCGTCAGCACCAGCTCGGGCGATGGCGCAAGATATTCTCCGTCGCGATTGACCTTTACCAGCATACTGTCGAAATCTTCGAGTATCCTTGTTTTGCCAAGAGGGACGTTGACGATCGGTGAGTTTCCGGAAAGACGGAGACTGCGAAGCTCGACTTTGGCGGGATCTCCGCATTGTTCTATGGTAAGCCGCTCGGCGGATTCTATGTCGTCGTTAAAGGCTTTTATCTGATCATCGGTGCCGATTACTCCGAGAATGTCGCCGGGGAAAATTCTTGTCTCTCCATCCGGAAGGGGGATGGAGCGCTGACCGCGCTGGATACTTGATATGCTGACCCCATAGTCTCTGCGCAAGCCTGAGTCTTTCAGCCGGTCGCCTACGAAGAGTGAGCCGGGTCCTACCTGGATGTAGGCTTGATGGAGGTCGTCGACAAGATTATTATTGCGACCGGATCGGGTATTTTCCCGTATGTTGAGATTATCCATAAAGCGCTGCTCCATCTTGCGATAGCGGCTCATGAGCTTCGTCGAGGCAAATCCGATTATCAGCAGGAAGCATCCGACCCCTACAATCCAGCCCTTGACACCATTATAGGCGAGAGTGACGAAATAGACTATAAAGAAAAGGGCTATCAGATAGCGGATGATACGCATCGCCACAAGAGGCACGTCATAGAAAGAAGCCGTAGAGTGGAGTTTCATCCTTTCGTCGGGCTTGGTGCTGCTTATAGACAGGGCCACGAGGAATGGCGACATTGCCAGCAGAGTCAGCATAGTGGCTATCAGATGGCCCCACTCCTTAAATATTCCCTCCATGATAGGGAAGAAGAATTGGCGGCTGACGAGGATTATCGCAAGCAGCACTACCGAATAAAGCAGCAAGCGCCATACGTAGCGGCCAAGTATATCATGCCATAGGCGTTTGGTATCAGACGAGTCGGAAGTCTGCTTTGAATAGCGCTCGATAAGAAACTGCAGTCCGCCCGGAAGTCGCTTCTCCACGGCCTTATATGCCGGCTCTGCCATCTTGATGAAATAAGGAGTGGTGAAGATCGTAATGACGGAAACTGCAACGATTATAGGATAAAGACTCTCTTCAAGCACTCCGAGTCCCATGCCGAGGGAGGCGATGATAAACGAGAATTCACCGATCTGCGTCAACGTAAAGCCGCTCTGCATTGCGACTTTCAGCGTCTGCCCGGTCACGAGCATACCCAGGGTGCCGAAAAGGATCATACCCGCAATGACTACTACTGCCAATATCAAAATCTCACTCCAATAATTTACAAGTACGCCCGGATCCACCATCATTCCTACTGATATGAAGAAGACTGCCCCGAAAAGGTCCTTGACAGGCTGCACGACATGCTCCATCTTTTCGGCCACCATTGTGCCGGCAAGGATCGAACCCATTACGAAGGCTCCCAATTCGAGCGAGAACCCGCAGATCACAGAGAATACGGCCATCGAGAAGCAAAGCCCCATTGCGACTACGAGCATAGTCTCATCGTTGAGAAAATGCCTCAGTCGGTTAAGAAGAGAAGGGAGCACATAGACTCCGACTACAAACCAGATGATCAGGAAAAAGCCTAATTTACATATACTGAATATCAACTCCATCCCTTTGACATCCCCCATTGCCAATGAGGATAGCAAGACGAGCATAAGGACGGCGAAGAGGTCTTCGATTATAAGGACGGAAAGCACGAGTGTCGCGAATTTCCGCTGCCTCATTCCCAGATCTCCGAGCGACTTCAGGATTATGGTCGTCGACGACATGGAGATCATGCCGCCAAGAAAGATGCAGTTGATAGTGTTGAGATGCAGAAGAAAGCCGACACCGAACCCCGCCATTGTCATGCCGGTGATGATGATCAGCGCTGTAACTATCGCGGAACTACCGGAGTTCAGAAGCTTCTTGAAACTGAATTCCAGGCCCAGACAGAACATCAGGATGACAATACCCAGTTCGGCCCAGAACTCTATATTGCCAAGATTGGATATCGAAGGGATATAGACAAACTTCGGACTCGCCAGAAATCCGGCAAGTATATACCCGAGCACCACGGGTTGCTTCAGTTTCTTAAACAACAGAGTGACTATTGCTCCCAGAAGCAAAACCCATGCGAGATCAGCGATAAGTCCGAAAGAATGATCTTCTTCGGCTGAATGTTCCTCGTCAGGATTTATTTCTGTCGACACTTTTGTCGCAACATCTGAAATGGATTCCTGGGCAATCGCTTCGTAACCCGCTGCCAAAGGCAAGACGAGTCCGGCGGCTGCCATCCGGTGTGACAGTCGTTTCATATCTCTGCTTGTGATGAAAGGGTGATGGAGGCCGTCGGAGCTACCTTACTCAACGCTCCAAGGACCCGGATAAAGTCGATACGCGGGTGAGCAAGAATCAGGAAGTTAATCTCTGTCAAGCCTTTAGTATAGTCGTAACTTATGAAATACGTGCTCAGATGCACCTTATGATCTTGGAAAGTAGAGATAAACGGAGTCATATCGTCTACTATCTCCTCAAGAGTCACAATGATGGCGCGGCTTTCCTGACCTACACTTTGCCAATGCTCATACCAGTCAAAGATGACGAGCACCATCAGGATGAGCATCGTAGCTCCGACCGCCACTACATACATGCCGATGCCGACGGCCATGCCTATGATAGCCGAGATCCAGATGCCGGCAGCCGTCGTCAGACCCTTGACCGACCCTTTGGCCCGTATTATGGCTCCGCCGCCAAGGAAGCCTATGCCGGTGATGACCTGTGCCGCGATTCGCCCCGGATCACCGTTTTTAAGACCCATATATTCCTGTGGCACATATATCGACAGCAACATAGCAAGACACGCTCCCATCGTGATGAGTGAGAACGTGCGTATACCTGCGATCTGACCCTTCCGCTTCCGTTCAGCTCCGATGATGACTCCGAGCATCATGCTCAATATCATCCTGAACATAGAATTAGTCAGATTGACTTCGTGAGAATTTATGAGGTCGATAATACTATTTATCAAGTTTACTTCGCGGGCTTTAACTTCGACAACTTAGTTGACTCAGCGGTTATGGTTGTTAAGATGGTTATGGCGTAATTAGATTATTCGGTTTTATTACCAAGGAAGGCCTGTGCCCATATACCCGATTTCAATGTCGTCATTGAAATCGCTTGCCTGGGGCGCCGAGGTCTGGTTATAGAGTTTATGGGCAAGCACATCGGGAAGATTCTCCTGATCGGGATAAAACCATATTCCCTGCCAGTTCCAGCACCACATTCCGTCGCCGTCGCCGGCCTGCCATACGGCATTGACATCCTTAAGCGACAACACCTTCTTGAAGGAATCGCCAAGACGAAGTTCCTTCCCTCCGCTGCCGTTGACCACGATGCTGCGGTTATCGACCGAGACGACATTGACAATTCCGGAGTCGAACTCATAGACAGTGAAACGCTGATTTCCATTCAGATAGAAATAGTAGCAGTTCGATTCATAGCCTCCCTGGCGGGAAATACTGTCATAGAGGTTCTCTATCTTGGGTTGTATCTCTGAAATCCTCATACCCGTACGTATAGGATCAACCCCCAGCGGTGTCAACTGAGCGTCGCTGACCGCCTTCTTCGGAAGCTCGGTCTGTTGGGATGGCTCCACGCGAATGGTCTCCGCAGATTTTTGACTCTTTCCGGAGCAGGATGCCAAGGCTATAAGGCCTGCCGCAAGCATCGCAGCCCCGATTTTGCGGACTGCCACGGGTAAAAATGTATGAAGAGATATCTTTCTCATATTAGAATTATCCATTTGCAGAATCTCAAACGAAAAGACGCCTGCCTCGGCCGCCTCTTTTTACGCTATGTTTAAATAACGCCGCGTGAGCTTTTAAAATTTAACATTCTTTTATAATTATTTGTTCAGCCTCCGAACTGAGACGGAATGATCATCACTATATTATGCCTGACGAAATGACGCCCCAGATAACTATTCATAGATTCTGTCTCACCTGAATAGCTTAGAGAGCCTTTCCGGGCACTGATGACAATCAGCAGGTCCTCATCCGCGATTTGAGAAGAGAGGATGATGAAATCATCCCAGTTCTCCATATCGCTGTAATGGCGGCTGAACGCATATCCTCCTTCGTTGACGCGCGCCTCTATGAAGTCGGCGGTCTGAATGTCGCAGAGGAAACTTACGCTCCTGCTGAGCTGCGAAGCCAGGTTCCCGATACGGGCTACCCAGTCGGCGAAGCCGGTCTCATAACGGGCATTGACCGGAACATAGACGAAGATCCGCCTTACCGTATCGAGCGGAATGAAGCAACGCGACATTATTATCATCTTTCGCGTCATCCCCATCAGTTGCTCGATCATCGACCCGTAGAAGGAGTCGACGATATTGGAACGCCGGTGGAGTCCGATAATGACCTCTGAAGCATCCTGCTCCCGAAGCACATTGCTGACACCAGTCATGACATTGAGGTCAAATCTTTCGACCTCCCGACAGGGCACTTCCATAGCCTCCGCAACCCCGACGGCTGCCTTAAGCGCCTCCCTGCCCATACGCATCCGGACCTTATCGTCGTTATTGCGCACGTAGAGGGCCGTAAGGCAATCCGTATTCAGCGGCGAGCGCATGAAAATAGCCATGCGCATGATGCCTTCGGCGGTCATCGGATTGCTCAAGGCTACTATCTGACGCGCGAAGCCGACCTGACGCGGGCCTTCGGTCTCCATCTCTTCATCTGTCAGACGCAGGCGTATCTTTTTGGCGGCTCGCTCCGTGGCTACTGACGCCACAATACAGCAGATCAGTATCATGACGACTGCCCCGTTCATCATATCCTCTGTCAGCAATCCATATTTATAACCTATCATGGTCGCGGCTATAGTCGCCGCCGCCTTTCCCGATGAAAGGCCAAACATCAGATGCGACTCATCGGAATTGAGTCCGGAAATCCGCCTGGTCAACGCTACGGCCACATATTTGGTCGACAATGCCGTCGCAGTCATCAGAAGCGCCGTGAGGGCTACCCCCCAGCCTCTGACCACAACTCCGACATTGATCAGCATCCCTACTCCTATCAGAAAGTAGGGAATAAAGATCGCGTCGCCCACGAAAGCTATATTCTTCATCAGCTTGGAGCGCGAAGGGATGAAGCGATTGAGCACCAATCCCGCATAGAAAGCTCCAAGAATAGACTCCAATCCGATCAATTTTGCCAATACAGAGGCCACGCAGACCAGAGTCAGAATGAAGATATACTGCGCGACAGAATCACTGAACTTCCTGAAGAACCATCTTGTCAGCCAGGGATAAGACAATCCTACAGCAAGAGTATATATTACAGTCAGGATCAAAAGCAATCCCAACTGACCGACATCGAACCCTCCCGACATGCGGACCGCTACCACTTCCGCCAGTGCTACAAGAGCCAGAAGGACGGCTACGATCGTACCCGTCACGGCAATTACAGCCCCGCGGTTATTGCTCAATCCGAACCGGCTTACCACCGGATAGGATATCAGAGTATGCGAAGCATACATTGAGGAGATGAGCACTGCCGTATCCCAGCCCGTAGAGAGGGCATAGCGGGTCAGCGGGATACCGACAATCATCGGCAACGAAAAGGTCAGGAGTCCGAAAAGAGTCCCGAGTTTGTAGTTGCGCCGAAGATGGTACATATCGATCTCGACGGCAGCCAAAAACATCAGGTATAATATCCCGACCTCCCCGAATATCTCAAAACTTGCATCGCGGGCCAGAAGATTAAAACCGTACGGTCCGATAGCCACGCCGGCAAGTATCAGCCCCACGATTTTAGGAATTTTCAGACGCCTGAACAGAAGAGGCGCAAACAAGATGATCATCATGACGAGCATGAAAATCACTATAGGTTGCGTCAATGGCAAAGTCGGCGTCATAAACTGCATGGTCGGCGTTCTTAACTCCCCTTTACTGCATACGCAACCAAACTCCCGCCGCCCTTTTCCTTATTTCCTTGTCAGCCACCCTATCATGACCGGTATTCCTTATTCAAGGCGAAAAAACCGGTTGCGTTAGAGTTTGTGGCATTCTCAACCTCCTCCGGTGCAACTCCCTTTATCTCAGCTATCTTATCATTGATATATCTGAGATAGGCACTCTCGTTGGTACGCCCACGCCTGGGGACCGGAGCCAGATACGGAGCATCCGTCTCCAGTACTATCCGATCGAGCGGTAGTTCAGCTACCGCCTCTCTGAGTTCGGGTGCATTCTTGAACGTCACCACTCCATTGATGCCGAAAAGTGCATCCGGTAGCTCACTCATTATTCGCCGGGCATCCTCGGAATCAGCCGTGAAACTATGAAACAGCAACTTCGGTCGCTCCGCGCCCATCAGCCCGATTACGTGAAGAGTATCGTCGAGAGCGTTGCGACTGTGAATGATGACAGGCAAACCCATAGCCCGGGCGCGGTCAAGATGATCGCCGAAAGCGTCCATCTGCTCCATGCGCCATGTCTGATCGTGATAAAGATCTATCCCGACTTCTCCAATTGCTACGGGAGACTCTTCCGAAAAGCGGTCGAACACGGCCTGCGTCATCGCTCGCCAATCGCGATCGACATACTCCGGATGCAGTCCGACGGCAGAGGAAGTCGACCCTGCGGGAGCCAGGCGATGGAGTCTGAGCAGTTGCTCTGCCGACTCAAGACTGACATTGGGAAGAACCATGTGGCTCACTCCCTCTGCCAACGCCCGCTCTACTGCCCCGACGCCGCCATCAGGATAATCCTCCCTGAAGTAGAGATGTGTATGGGTATCTATCATCAATTATTTTTTGCGTCCTGACAGGCGATCTACCAGATACTTGAAACTATCGAGTTGCGACTCATCAAGGCCTGTAGCCTTGGCGGCTTTCATGGCCTTGGCGCTGTATTTCAAGGCATCCTTGCGGCCAATCTCATCGAGATGCATCTTTTCGTATATTCGCTTTACGGTCTTCACCTTCATGTCGCCTGCCGGAAGTTCGTTGACGGCTACCTTCAGAGCTTTGGCTTCCTCATTACCGGCATTCAGTCCGCTGATCAGCAGATAAGTCTTCTTCTTATTGTTGATATCTCCGCCGATCTGCTTGCCGAATGTTGCGGCATCGCCGAATGTATCCAGCCAGTCGTCTTCAATCTGGAAGGCCAGACCGAGATTCTCACCATATTCGCGAAGCTTTCCCGCAACTTTATCATTAACCCCGGCGAGCACGCCGCCGATCTCAGCGGCAGCCCCGAGCAGAGCGCCGGTCTTAAGACGGATCATCTCTACGTATTCTTCAACAGTCACGTTATCGCGACCCTCAAACTCCATGTCAAGAGCCTGCCCTGCATAGACATCCTTCGACATGCGATTGAATATCTCCATTACGCGACGGTATTTCCCATCCTCCACTCCGAATATCTGTTCCTCGGCCAGTCCGAGCATGGCATCGCCGGATAGAATCGCCGCGTCAGCACCGAAACGTTTTACTACAGTCTCACGATTACGACGCATCTCTGATTTATCCATCACATCATCATGAAGAAGGGTGAAGTTATGGAATAGTTCAATAGCCAGAGCTGCCGGCATAGCCTTTGCGGCTGCCAGTCCGAAAGCTTCAGCCGCCATGAGCAGAAGGGTCGGGCGAATGCGCTTGCCGCCGGCCTCCATAGCATAAGCTACCGGTGCATATAGCGTAGCAGGCTGCATATCACCTATATTAAGATCGCGGAGGGCTTCTTCTACCTCCATTGCGTATTCTGACAATCTTTTCATCTCTTTATTCTTAAGAATGGTGTCATGATTCAAAATTCATGATTCATGATCTATGATTGAGCTATTTTACTTTTATCGCGCAGCCTAACGGCGCCTTGATTCATTCAGCAGCCGCAGGCTTCGGAGCATATTTAATATATATCTCTTTGGGCACGTCGCCGGCTCCGTCGATTTCCAATGCCACTTCAAATCCTTTCATAAAGCGCGGAAACATCGCAGAATCTTCGGGATTCTGCGAGCAAACCTTCTTCAAGGCCGCGATCTCCTCTTCTACAGTTTTGGCGTTCTTGTGGTCAAGGCGGATACTATTGACGTATTCCAATCCTAACGCATAGCCGAGCTGCATGGGATCCTCCATGGCGGCAAGCTTACGGAGCATCATCTTCTTGTCGAGGGGGAGCCCGTCGGCAAAAGAATCATAGGCATGGGAAAATGTCTCAAGATTCTTATCTTTATAAGTTTCGTAGGCATATAGAGTAGCTATGGCGAGAGTATCGATTTTCACCCCGGGAATTTCTCCAAGGGCAGCCCGGCAGATAAAGCGCGCCACGGAATCCGGCGAAGCCGTCTTCATTAGATATGCCACCTTCTCCTCATCCGATTTCTTATTGAAATCTTTCGGGAAATTCGAAGTAGAACCCTCAGAGCCTCCACACGACATCATCAGCCCTGACATCAGAATGGCAGACATGGCCAAGATGCCCCATAGGCGCGGCATCGATCTCTTCATCCTCTGCCCCATTGCAAAGGCAAAACCTTTTGTCTTCATAACATATAGATTAGCTATTCTCATGCTTCGGAAGATACACAGAAATAACACTCTGACTATCAGGCAACTAAACCCCACCAGCGACTCATTCCCAAGCGCCGGAAGCAGTCAATCATCATAATGTCAGTATCTTCCGTAAGGAAAACGATTCACAAAATTAATAAAAAATCGCGAAATCGCCCTACTTTATAGCCCGTTTTATAAAAAAAGGCCCAAAAAGAAAAAAATAATCACAAAACTCTTTGCCAATCCAAAATAAAGCATTAACTTTGCAGTCGAAATCAGACAGCCAGTCCAATCTCCCGGACAGCCAGTCCGATCTCCCCCGACAAAGAGTCCGATCTCCCCAACAAAGAGTCCGATCTCCCCGGTAGGAAAAGATCGATCCTAAAGGTCCAAGAGAGAGAGATCAATGTAATTATCGATACATGGAGTGGTGCTCGAGTGGCTGAAGAGGCACGCCTGGAAAGCGTGTATACGCCAAAAGCGTATCCCGAGTTCGAATCTCGGTCACTCCGCTGAAGAAAATCCCGCAAGCAGAAATGCCTGCGGGATTTTCTCTATAAGCATTTGGGTCGCAAGCGACCTTGCAACTGACGAATGGCAACCGAAGCGCCCTCGTCGCCACCGACAGCTCGCTCGGCCGAAGCAATCCGCCAGCGCATAAGCCGCTTGCGGCCGGCCGGTCGTAGCAGCTCCGTCAGCGCATAAGCCGCTTGCGGCTGGCCCGGTCATAGCGGCTCCGTCAGCGCATGAGCTGCTTGCGGCCGGCCCGGTCATAGTAGCTCCGGCAGCGCATCGGCCGCTTGCGGCTCAGTCGGTCATAGCAACTCCGTCAGCGCATGAGCCGCTTGCGGCCCGGTCGGTCGTAGTAGCTCCGTCAGCGCATAAGCCGCTTGCGGCTCGGTCGGCCGAAGCAACTCCGTCAGCGCATCGGCCGCTTGCGGCTCAGTCGGTCGTAGTAGCTCCGTCAGCGCATAAGCCGCTTGGGGCCTGTCGGTCGTAGCAGCTCCGGCAGCGCATAAGCCGCTTGGGGCCTGTCGGTCGTAGCAGCTCCGGCAGCGCATGAGCCGCTCGGGGCTCGGCCCGGCGGTAACAAATTCGGCAGTGCATGAGCCGCTTGCGGCCGGGTCGAATTCCTATATTTAATCATTTAAATTTACTAAAAATGGGCAGAGATCCAAAGCATGATTACAGAGGCCGCGCTATCTATCATATCACTATAGGGAAAGCGCCTGCGTGTCCTGTATTTGCTTATGTTTCAGGATCACCTGCCGCTCCGGTAATCTCTCGTTCTCAAATAGGCAAAATAATCGAGCAGCATATTCTGAATTTTCCAAATCTTTGCGCCTCTTTGCAAATACTCCAATATGTCATTATGCCGGATCATATCCATTTTGCCATCTTTGCTCGCCAGTATCTGCCACGCGTTATCGGCAGATATATAGGAATGATGAAGGTCAAATGCGGACAATCCATCAGAAACTCTTTCCCTGATGTCTCAGAAATTTTCACGCCGGATTTTCATGACCGCTATTTATTGCCTATCCACAATCTTAAGACTATCATCAATTATATTCAAGAAAATCCCAAAAGATTATTGGAAAGAAGACAAAATCCTCTTTTTTTCCAATGTTTGAATAATCTTGAGATCAATGGAAGTCAATGGCAAGCATATGGTAATCTTCAGCTTCTTAAGAATCCTTTTAAAGCACCGGTAGTGATCCATAGAGCTGATTCAGAAGCAACAAGAACTGCTAAAAGACGTCGCTGGAATCATTTGTCGGAAAATGGTGGAGTCCTTGTTTCCCCGTTCATATCCAGGGATGAAAAAGAAGTCAGGCGCAGATGTGAAGAGGTCAATGGAAAGATTATCTTGATTACTAACAAGCCCTTTGAAGACCGCGAGAAGCCGGCTGCTCATGACTTTGAGCAGTGCTCAAAAGGCTCACTGCTGATTCTCTCCCCGATTGCGCCACTTCAACCGGGTCGTGAAACTTTCCTCTATCTTAATTACATAGCAGAAACTATCGCCATTCCGGGCCATCATCAATAACTATCAGGAAATATTCTGTCTGATCGTGAATAGTTTTAGCAATAATGTTACAATAGGACGCCTCGTGATGATGATTGGAGTCGTTGCCATTCATTGCAATGTGATTCATATGCAAGGATATGACGGTCCCTGCGCATTGACCGGATGTATTGATTTTTTTACGTCTAAGATCACATCCATCGCTGTTCCATGGTTCTTTTTTATCTCCGCCTATCTGACCGGACGCCTGCATAAGGAAATAGATCTCTCCTCATATAAATCCATAATTAAAAGAAGAGTAAGGAGCATTTTACTTCCATTCATATTATGGAATACAATAGGGTATCTGATAAGAGAAGGCATTTATATTTCACCATTGCAGAATTTCACCCATGTCGGCCATAACTTCAGCTCCTTCACAGATTTTCTCTACGACATCTATATCGCACCTGAAGTAGAGCCGTTATGGTTTTTGCGAAACCTTTTTCTGTTCTCCATATTTTACCCGGGTTTTCAAAAGATCACTGAATTCAATTCGATTGCAGCATTAATCTTATTCTGGATCATTGAAGAATACACTCCCGCAGTCGGCACTCTCTACTTTGGGTTGGGATTCATAGCCGCAAAACATTTCAGTCCGGAGAGAATAGACAGTATGCTCCCTAAGTTTGCAAAATTTCTACCTATTCTTCTGATTTTGATGTTTATTTCTTACAGATACTTTGAACAGCTCGACATTATCAATGAAATACTCGTCTTCTTAGGGATGGCGAGTATCTGGGGGTGCTCATGCCTGATGATAAGACCGACAGGAAGAATTGCAAGGCCGGATATTATCTTCTTCATATATTCCTACCATGGGATAATATCTACTTATGTCCGCAAATCATTGAATATCATATTTGACTTCTCAGGATATTCTTGGCTTATATTATATTTAGCGAGTATTATTCTGGTCATAACGATCTGCTATGGCAGCGCTATGATATTGAAATCTGTTTCCCCCTCTACTTATGCGATTCTTACGGGCGCGCGCACAAAAAAACTCTCTGCCCTTTAATATAGCGCTCATATCCGGGGGTATCGGGTCTATAATCACTGCGGCAACGGCATTGACGAAGTTAATCTTCTTTGGGCAACTTCATGATAGTGTCTACGGAGTTAGGATGGGATCCGGGAGCCAAGACGTAATAGACCTTAAGCATGACTGTATCCTGAAGGTAATTTATCGAGCCGACTTCGACTCTTACGATGTCGAGGCCGGTGCGTTTTTTAAGGTCGGCGAGAAGTTCGCCACGTTGCTCAGGCCGAATATTGTCGATTCGGTCATATAGAATGTATTTGCCCGTGATATTCTGTGGGCGCCCGATTCCCTCGAAGGCCCAGATTGCTACTACGAAGAGAATATTGGCGAGGCAAAGTTCGGAGAAACTCATCCTCAGTGCGAGCGCATTGATGACTGATAGAGTGATTATGACAAAGAGATAAGTCATCTCGCGCACAGAAATCTGCTCGGTCCGGTAGCGTATGATCCCGAATATTGCGAAGAGCCCCAGAGCCATGCCGAGTTTTATCTTCACCCCGCCGCTTCCCAGAAGATATGTAAGGAAGAAGACGCTGATACTGATCAGAGTGAAGGTAAAATAGAAGTTTATCTTCTTACTCTTCCGGTAATAGAACATGTGGATGATGATCAATACGAAGAGGATATTGAAGATAAAACGGAAAAGCAGTCGCCCGGTCTGGGCAAGGTCGATCAGAGGGGTATCGAAAAATTGAAATTCAGTCATTTTGTAGTCGGAAGAGTATATGGTTCTTGAGATAGGGGGGAAGAGGCGATTGTTTTGGCAAGGAGCCGGAGTCTTTTTTTAAGACGGTTTTGGCGAAGTTCCGGATTGGTCACAGCCATGCCTATGCAATATTTGCTGAAACCTCCCGGATGCAGTCGCAGATCGCGCAATATGGAGGCCAGAGAAGATCTATCGCTGTGGCCGTCGCGCTTCCATTCGATTATGCCGACGCCGGGGAGGCAGACTCGCCTATCGGTTGAGAGATTATGGAATTCAAGGTCAGTATCGATAGTTATTCGCTCGGTCATATCCTTATTGACGAGAGTAATACGATAGAAATGGTTTTCTATCTTGGGGATGAGCGAAGAAGGGTCATAGTCGGAATTGTCGGAAAGAAATTCATGATAGTGATGGAGGTCATCATCGTGGTCAGTCATAGCTACGCGCTTCTTCCGGGTCCGACCCTTATTGCTTTTGGTCTTTATTTCGACGAAAGGGTCGGCATCAGTCTCCTCGTAAAGGCGGACTCTAATCTTCTGGCGGCCTTTCTTGCCTCTCTGATGCTGATAATACATGTCGGCATCAGGAGTGTCATAGTATCGTGTATAGTAGGGCATGATCGAGCGGCCATCGATCTGCTGAATATAGAATTCCGTGGAAGCAGCCCTCAGGAGCGCCTCGATGCGCTCGACGGTAGTCAGATATTTAGAGTCGACCCGGTTCATGAGTCTGACCTTTCCCATCTCCTCCAGGGAGATAGTCTCGAAAGCCTCTATGATTTTATTGTCAACCATCGTAAATAATCCTTTAAATCCTACTACGGACTACAAAATTACTCAAAATAATTATGATTTCCAATAATCCGGCTATTCACTACATTTAATTCACCCTTTGGGCTTAAAATTTAAAAGATTACTGATCCTAAAAATAAAATCTTCAACTTTAGGTATTAACGGAACGACATCCTCCTCTCCCCAATCAAACAGATCGTCATAATCACCGGATTGCCGCATAGAGAACAGTTTATTGAGTAATTTTGCATCCGCAACCGGAAGTATACCGGGAAGTATAAAAAGCTGTCCTATTTGATTAATAACTCCTTTATGGGTGGATGTCTCTATTCCATTATTTATCAGCAAAGCGCAACAGGCATAATAAGATGCATAGTATAATCGATTAGCTACAAGGGTCCAATATCCTAATTTTAAAATTTCTCGAGCTTGAACCATAGTCTCGCATGCCTTATCAAGACGATATCGTATGACATTATCTCTATTTTCTGAAGATAGTGGCATTATATTCAGTTTTGAAAAATAATAACAGCATCGTTCTCCACATTTTTATAAAATGGTAAGAAACTTCTTTTCAACCATCCTGCAAAAGAATAAAGACGAGGATTTATTTCTTCATTTAGATATATACCTGCCTCAGAAAATGGCCAGGCATATTTATCCCACATTGCAAGTGGGAGTTTCTCATCTCCCGGTATTAAAATATGAAGATCCCAGTCGGAATCAGGACGCGCATTTCCTCGAGCTCGCGAACCATAAAGCGCAACTCTTGAACCGACGGGAAGTATTCGAGACGCAATCTCTTTAAAAGTCTGAATAATTTTTTGATACTTTTCTTGTTCCGACATATTATTATGACTACTATCTACGATTATGCATCAGATTATCCAATTGCAAATATAATAAAAAAAGCTGAATACAAAAATTTTTATTATTGCATTATTTTATTGCATTATTATTGTCGGATAGACAGGCAGGAATTGAGGTATTCGCGGAGGCTGCTCCAGGGATAGATTGAGGAGGAATCCTCGGCGTGGAGTCTGACCGGAGATTCGTTGAGGAGAATACGGCAGTAGTAGTTGCCGGAATCTTTTGCCCGGAATAAAATAAACTGCACATTCGCGGCCATTGGAATGATATCGAAGTCATGCCAGTTCCGAGCAACTGAAGCAAAATCATCCGTAAGATAGCGGCATCCGGGCAGACGCATAAGTCCGACCAGAGGGAGGATCGTTTCGCCGTGGCCGAATCGGAGTATGGCCCGCAACTTATCATCTTCTTTTATGCGGAGATATCCTTCAGAGGTCACGCAATCATTGATCTGAATGATGTTTTTAAGAAGAGGAGCTGCAATTTCTACAGGCAACGAACTTATGACTGATTCACTCCGCTGAAGATATTGTCTGAGATTGAAGCAACTCCATAAGGCATTGGCTTCCTCAGAAGTGAAAAATTCCTCCATTGGATTTGGCATACTCATGGCGCTGCAGCCTGCCAGCACGTAATATTCTATAAGAGATAAATCCCGGGCTTCAGCATCGTTTTTGAAGGGATAGTTCTTACCCAAAGCGCGCCTGATCGGTGCGGAAGGAGCGTTATGTTTGAAATAGCCGGAGTAGGGAGGATGCCATCGATTACTCTTAAGGTATTCCGGGAAGGATTTGAAGTAATCGAATGGTCGTACGATAGAATCATATTCTTTTCCTGAGAAAAGCGTGAAATGCATGGGGGAATCCGCATCCCCGAGTCCGGAAATGAAAGCCTCCGCGCTTGCGATAGAACGCGGAGAATGGCTTGATATAGCTATGACTTCACCCTGATTGCTAAAAAGCTCGCGATAGCTTTGCAACAGTCTCCCTGCAATGCCCGATTGCTCTGCCTCACCGAGAGAATCGAGGGCACCCCATTTTCCGGCAGATCGCCGGATTATCTCATCGTTCAATTCGTTGAGTCTACATCCGAGAGGTGTAATGGTGCCAAGTTCCGTAGCTCGCCGAAGCACTTTTTGGAGCGAACGGCAATGGGCATCAGAGGCAGGGAATCGCGAGCCGTGCCGGCCGACATGATTGATGAATACAGGAGTAAGCGAATCCGGATATCCGGCAAGTTCGGTGATTTCAGGATAAGGAGTCAGCGATCCCTCGCAATCACGAAAACTATAATCGGTAGTCTCGCCGGATCCTCCCCGGGCAAATACCGACGTCCCGACAATGATGATATATATAATCGATATCAAAAATCTACTCATAGAAAGCTCTTTGACTGCAATATAAGCATCATGATATATCTAAGATCCACCCCTACCCCGCTACTTATTCAATACTCCGAAATAACCGAGTTACCAATAACAATTAAGTTTTTCTCGCAAAACTTAATTTATACTTCTTTTCCTCTTCCGGAGTAATCTTCAGGTATTGGCGCAGTCCGTCGTACATGACGAGATGCTTATCCTTGAATTTCTCGCGGAAACTACCGATATTTTTTTCCCATCCCTTATAGCTGAGTTTGGGCCATCTTTTGCAATTAAGTTCCATCTCGGGCCGAATCTTCGCTACAAGGGCATCAAATACCTTCTCCGCGTTTGCCTGCGAGAAAGTATTATTCATGTGATAGCCCAGTCGCTCAAGGAAGAGTTGCCTGAACTCCGGATTCTCAAGCAGCCGATTGATCAGAAGATTATGACGGGTCACATTAGACTCAGCCGCTCCCCCCGTCATAGAAAGATAATATGCCGGAGTCGGAGTGTAGCCTACCCATGTTGCATCAAGATCGTAATATACGAAGCGCCACTTGCCGTCGCTCTTCGGATCTCCCGACCTCACATACCTCACATTTCCGACGTCACTGTTGCCGGCATACATCTCTCCTAATTTAAAGTCTATGAGGCCCTGAAGGTCAACCCGATCCTTTACCCACTGATAATGGGTCTTATCCTTCATATTATTCGACTGCACATAATTCATGAGCTTCGAAAATTCCGTCTTAGATCCTTCCTCAAGATATCCGACCGACATCAGAATATCGATATCATCATTGCTGACCCCCAGCTTGCGGGCCACGAATTCCTTGTCGATCTTCTCGCGCAGATAGTAAAGACCAAAATAAGATCCGTTGATATATAGGGCGACCGGACGATATTTCTGTGTCAGCAGGGTCGGACTCCCCTGCTGCATCAGACTTGTAAAGAACTCGTCGCGAATCATGCAGCGCATCCAATCCTGAGAACCCGAACGCAACACGAGATCCTCCAGCCTCATCCGCTCGCTATCGCCGAAGAAATCATAATCAACCTCCGGATCCCCGTATCTGCCCCTGAACTTAAGGCGGAAAGATTTCTTATCCTCATTACGCGAGAATCCGCCGAATATCTTCAATCCGCAATCTACAGAGAAACCCTCCGCATCCTTTGCATTGTCAAACATCTCGACATGCGCTCCCTTGGTCCAGCTTTTCCAGAAATTAGCCCCCGGATGAGGCCATTCCTCGCCATAGCCGGGGCCATTGGCATAGATGCCGGTATTGAAATCATAGAGATCTGCGTTATTGACAGTGATGTTGACTACCGGCAGGTCATGCTTTGCGCCTAAGATATAAGTCATTGTATTGACTTTACCACGCAGATTCAGGCTATCACCTTCGGTGAAAGTCCGGATAGTCGTCGTATTCGTCAGCACGATCGAATCCTTCAACAAAGGAGAGGCAGCCGTAGGGAGGCTGCCATTGAGGGTATAATGAATTTTTTGCTTTGGATCTTTGAGTTTCAATGTTAGTTTGTCAGCTTTCTCATATACTCCCGGAGCATGATCAAACCGCGCGTCAGCGGCTATAAATCGCCGCCCTTCGGTTCCGTTTTCGGCGTTGCGGGTTGGATTCGAAAAATAGAAGAAACCCTTTTTGCCGTTCATTCTCCCCATCGATACTCCCCGAGGAGTCGTCTTGACGCAGACGCCATCCATGAATTTCCCATCCTTGCCGAGTACTATAGTCTCGCTGCTCCCCAACTTGAAAGGCGCCCGCAGTCCGCCGTTGGCGCGTTTCTGACCTGCAAGGGTTATGGTGACTATCTCACCGGGCTTCAAGATCATATCGGGAAGTTTCCAACCCGGATTCTTCTTATTGATTTTCTTACCGAGAGAATAATCCCCGAGATTGACATCCCCGTTGCTGACATTCTTGAGCTCCACCCAATTCTCGTAAGAATGTTCGGCGCGTCCCATGACCTCCCATATCAGGAGCGGACTCTTGCGCTGGTCGGCCATCTTCTGCATAGCGGCCTCATATCCTTCGCGGGTATTTTCAAAGCCGGGACTCTGAAGATAGGTCATCTGATAGGTGCTGTCGGATTGCAGTGCCAGAGATCTGTCGGCCTCCATACGGCCATACTTGAGTTCACGAAGTGTTGTTCCGCGCGGCGACAGGAATCTTACGATTCCTCCCTCCTTAGGGAGTTTCACCTCAGCCCTCAGCGACTTCTCTTCCGGAGGTGTCGGATTCTTCTTCTCCTTCTTATCCTTATTTTCTTTGGATCCGTCATCAGCCGCTTCTTTTTCGGCTTTACTCTTCTTCCCTACGAATACGAGTAATGTCTCTCCGGCAGGAATCTTCACGTCAGGGAAAGACCAGGTCATGATCGGATCTTTCTCCTCTTTCTCGGCCTCGACAACCTCCGCTTCCGCATCATCTTGTCCGCCGGAATTTGCAGCATCTTTCTTAGCTGACTTCTTGGCAGCGGTTATACTGTCTTCCGGCAATCGCTCTACCTGCAGTTGGAAATCCTTGAGATTGATTGTGTCGCCCGACATATTCTTAAGTTCAATCCAGTCATCGGCCTTACCCTTATGAGTCAGGATTCCCGTACGGTTGGAAGCCATCAATTCATTGATGACGATATGCCTGGCCTGCTCGACGCGTTCATCCTCCGAACACGCCGACAATATTAAAAGGCTTGAGAGTATCGCTCCTGCTAATGTAAGAATCTGCCTAAGTTTCATGAGTAAGAAGGTAGAAATTTCAGTTTCGCATGCGAAACTGAAATGGTTAATTGACTCCGCGTAGCGCGGGCTATTGAAATAACGTAATAACCGCTAAGTTATTTCAGTCTCACCTTAGATCCATTGATTATATATATTCCGGCCGGCAACAGGCGGATGGATTCCGGAGCTGCATCGCGCAGAAGGACCATACCCTGCAGGTTAATGACAGTAACTCGGTCAGAGATATCCGTAGATACTCCGGATATGCCTACCGTCCCGTTGCCGGTGACCTCATAGATATGGGTCATCGGCCGGGTAAAGTCCGATTGCTGCTCTCTCCCTTTGCTGAAGAACCCATAGGGATACTCCACTGTATATACGCCCGGCTCTTTTACAGCCTTATCCAACGGAATATGAAGCGCGATTGACTTGGCATCGGATAAAGAGGGATTATCGAAGTCTGCGCGTACATGTCCGCCGTCAGCCTCCATTCCGTCGGTCAGCAGGGTTGCCACTATCCTTCCGGTTTCATCCTTTACCACAGCCTCACCCATCCAGGCCGGCATGATCTCATCCCCATCGGCGAATTTATAAGTAAACTCCGACAGAGATTCTACTCTCGATCCTGATTCAGGCTCTACGGAGAACTCCGGTTTTGACTCAAATGATCCATAGATCACTACTATCTGCGACTGCCCTTCCGATCCGTAATTAAAGATTGCATGATATATCGTCTCGGTTTCCGGCACATTATAAATCTCGGGGCGTACTCGTCGGCCGGTAGCTGCATCCGTAAATCCGAAATGAATCTCCACATTGGAGTCATTGAATGCCTCGGAAGGGAGCGTGAAGGTCCAGCGTGTCTTATCGGCATTGGAGACTGCGGTGAGTCCCAAGGTACCCTCCTGACCCTGTGGGATGCCCGAGTTTTGGCTCTCGAAGTTGACCGGGCGATCAAAGGTCAGCTCTATATTCTGCCCTGCTGTCAGTGCGCTTCCCGGCTCGGGGACTACTGTCATCTCGCAATCCGCATATTCGTAGGGTTCCGAACCTCCGCGGAACACAGCTGAATAGGCATAACCCCAGTCGCGTCGCATCGCTGCGTTATAGTAGTTCAGATAGGCATGGACCTGCACTACATAAAGGCGGTCGGAAGTCAGTTTGCGCACCACTCCTCCGGGCGCAAGAATCTCGGCCACGAAGCCCCCGCTTTTATCAATATATGAAGTATGGACAGCGGGCGCCCGATCATATTCAAGATCGGATTTGCAATCTGTCACGTCGATTATCTTATACCAGTAGACATCGCTTGCATAGTCAAGATTGGTCTCCATCCTGAGCATTGCGCCGATGCGCAATGCCGGAATGCCATTGTCGGGGTCCAGCATGTCATAATCGTCGATGAAGCATTTGGTAAAAGTCAGTTTGACATCATCGGGCACATCTGGAATACTCTGACCGGGAATTGGAGTGAAATCATAATAGAATGTGACGCCTCGGCAATTGGAGAATGTACCCCTCGGAATAACTACCGAATAGCGCCCTTTCGGCAGAAGATCCGCGCCATCAAACTGAATCAATCCCTGCGTCTTGTCCATATCCGGAATCAACACATCGTCAGCGTCAATTATCTCCCCCGATTCATCAATCAGATATGGCATATCACCCGACCCGACTGTCATATTCTGCGCATAGAAGATAGCGATACTCTCCATCGACTCTCCGTCACTACCGTTGATCTTGCCGTATGCTGCCGGATACGTGCTGTTCATGTTGATCGATCCCTCATAGTAGATTGGGAAGTCGAGAAGTATCTCATCTTCGTTCTTTTCAGAGCCGTCGGCGGAAGTGACTGCGCCGGCCGGGATATGCAGATATACTGTGCCGTAAGCACTGTAGGCGCGTGTCGGGGTGAAGAAAATCCGGCCGTTGCCGGCATCTACATTGACTTTGCCGACGGTGAATTCCTCACCCTCCGCGTTCTTGGATTTAAGCAGAAGGTAATCCGGTCCGGCCCATCCACACGGCTCATCGTTGGAATCGAGCCATTGCGCTGAGATAAACGTCAGCTCGGGAGTAATCTCGCCGGGGGCGGGAGTCATGGATTCCAGACGGAAGAAACCGGTAGAGGGTTCCTCCGGTCCGGGATCGACGCCCACTCCGTCACCGATCTGATAACGCAAGGTCTTCTTTCCGGTAGCGTAATTAGCGCCGTCTACTATGTAGCGGTCCGGTATGACAATCTCATAGATGCCGTCGGCGGTCTGAGGAGTATCGAGAGAAAACTCGAGATTGAGGGTCGTGGGGCCATAGCTCGTGAAGCACTTGTCGACGCTGAGCGTAGATACAGTCTTGCCATTGCGGGTGACCACCAATTTCTTATATGGATTCTCGGGGTTCCAGAGATCAGGAGCATAATCATCGCGTATTGCCGGGCTCCAACCTCCGTCGGGATAATCGTAAAGAATGGTGATGGTCGACAATTCGTCGACCAGAGAACAGTTCTCCGGAGTCACGCTCCGGATGGCGTAGTCCGCCAGATTATTATCATCGGGAGCAGGTGAAGGCAACGCCGACAGCGATGCGGCCGAGACAATGACTGCTAATGCAGCTATCGTAGATTTTATCATGATTGTTAGGTGTTAGGTTTCAGTGATATCCGCAAAGATAAACAATAATTTCCAAATACCAAAATTTAAAGACAGAAGCACATAAGATATAAATACATATTCTTATCTCAAATAATGACATAAGCACATAAGAACATAATTTCTTCCCTTTTGCCTGAATTTTAGACATAAGCACATAAGAACATAATTTCTTCCCTTTTGCCTGAATTTTAGACATAAGCACATAAGAACATAAATCCTGCTTTTGTCCTTTTGTGCTTATGTCTAATATATTCTCAGAAGAAAAGTAAGGAATTATGCTTTTGGCCTTTTGTGCTTATGTCTAATATATTCTCAGAAGAAAAGCAAGAATTATGCTTTTGTCCTTTTGTGCTTATGTCTAAAAATATCGGGCTTCCGGAGATGCAATAATCAACCCAGTCGTAGTCGATGACGGAGCCAAGGCTCCATTCTCCGTCAGCCGGATACCAATCGCTCCATAATCAAGCAATCTGTCTAACTCAAACACGACCTTATGATCCGGAAGTGCAGCATACCCGACCGCAGGGCGTATGCCTGCGGTCGTTGTCAATCCCCACAATTCTTTATGGACTATATTGTGGACCTCCTCCGTAGCAGCCTCTACAAGTCGGTCAGCGAGACTATGAAGCAGGATATTACCATATTCCCCACTGAATTCTTCAGGCATCTCTCCGGAGGCTATCAACCGCTCCCCTTTATCGATCAACTCCTTGGCAGTTACGGCGAATAGTCCTATCCAATCCTTGCTCTCCGCTATAAAATCCGCTAATGCAAGATGAGGCAAGCCCACTTTGCGTGGAGTAGGCAGGACTATGCAGTTGGCTCCTTCTCCTATACATATAGCATCTCCCTGCCGGTGCGCGGTTACGACGCCGGCGCGGGCCGTCAGCATAGCATCCCCCTTGTCTGCAAGGATTTCGATCAATCGGAGTGCATCACCTATCAGGCGTCGCGCCTCGGCAAGGTCGCGGCGATCTTCTTCCGCAATCTCCTCTGCTGACTTATCGAGTTCTGCCGCGAGAATCGGCTTCAGACGCCAGGTATGGAGGAAGGGCTTCCAATTGATATGCTTCACAGCATCGTCAATCGGAATCCTTATCGTCCTGATTCCGATCTCCGCAGGCGCAGGCATAGGAGCGACAACTTTCTTTTGCGTTGAGCAGCATGGGCATCCTTCGCTATGTCTTACGCCTGCCGCCTGCTCCCCATGCGCATGGGATACTGCGGCCTCGGCTACTCCTTTTTTCATCTCATACTCTCTGCGCAGATGCTCCTGATCTTTGCGGATCGATGCCGATTCTTCGGCTGCCTGCTGCGGATCGGCAAGACGATTCGCTATTACCGGCAGGACTGCCGCATCGCGGGTATGAAGGGTCACTCCGCTGAATAGGGGGGCTATCTTGACGGCAGTATGCAGGTCGCTCGTCGTCGCGCCTCCGACGCAAAGCGTCACGTCTGTCAGACCTTCCCGTTCCAGCATCTCCGCTATCTTCTGCATCTCCTTTAGCGACGGAGTGATCAATCCGCTTAGGCCTAAGTATTTAGCACCACTTTCACGCAAAGCCGCCAGAATCCTCTCCTCTTCGACCATCACGCCGAGATCGATTACCTCAAAACCTCCGCACTTAAGAATGACCCCGACTATATTCTTGCCTATATCGTGGACGTCACCCTTGACAGTGGCTATCACGAACGGTTTTA
Organism: Muribaculaceae bacterium; assembly: GCA_029057985.1. Taxonomy (GTDB): domain Bacteria; phylum Bacteroidota; class Bacteroidia; order Bacteroidales; family Muribaculaceae; genus Lepagella. Next base: position 28,415 of record JAIDYR010000023.1, read on the forward strand.
TATTGGCAGTCCCCGGCTTTTCGGATTCGGACAGCTGCGCCGACTCAGCCTCTATATGCGGAGTCAGATAGTCGATTGCACGCTTCATCACTCCGGCAGCTCTGACAACCTGAGGAAGAAACATCCTTCCTGCACCGAACTCGTCGCCTACGGTCTTCATCGCTTTCATCAATCTGTTATTGACTACCCCCAAGGCAGATCCCTCCTCTTCAAGAGCTTTGTCAAGAAGGGGTTCGAGACCTTCGGAATTGCCCTGTTCAATCTTGGATTCAATGGAATCTGATGATTTGGCCGGAATTTGAATGGCAGGAGTCTTCGCAGGGTCGCCTTGAGCTGCCTTGCGCGCCGCCTTACGGGCGTCATCCTCTGCCTTCATGACGGAGGCTATCTCCATCAGCCTGTCGGTCGCATCCTCGCGGCGCATGAAGATGACATCCTCTATGGCCTCGCGAAGATCTGCGGGAATTTTGCTATGGGAGTAATCAATTTCTATCTTGGGATCGACGATCGCCATATCCATTCCGCGGGCTATGGCATGCTCGAGGAAGATGGAATGCATCGCCTCGCGCAATCGGTTGTTGCCGCGGAATGCGAAGGAGAGGTTGCTGACTCCGCCGCTCACTTTCGCACCCGGCAGATTCTTCTTAATCCATTCTACTGCCTCCAGGAAATCGAGAGCGTAGCGGTCATGCTCTGCAATTCCGGTCGCTATAGTCAGTATGTTGGGATCGAATATTATCTCTTCTCCGCGGTATCCGGCCTTTTCGGTAAGCAGCTGATAGGCCCGGCTGCAGATTTCTATCCGTCGCTCGAAGGTAGTGGCCTGTCCCTCCTCGTCGAATGCCATCACGACCACCGCCGCTCCCAGGCGACGGATCTCACGCGCGTGATCGAGAAATTTACCCTCCCCCTCTTTCAAAGATATCGAATTGACGATAGGCCTGCCCTGTATATGCTTCAACGCACGCCGGATCACCTCCATATCCGATGAATCTATCATCAGCGGCACTCGCGAAGTGCGCCCGTCCTGGCCCAGAAGCTTTACGAACCGCTCCATCTCTACGGGAGCGTCAAGCATGGCGTCATCCATATTGATATCCAATACAGCGGCTCCCTTTTCAATCTGAGCAGCCGCGATATCGAGTGCTTCCGACAGGTTCCCTTCATTGATCAGACGCAGGAATTTCCTGCTCCCCGCTACATTACACCTCTCCCCTACCTTAAGAAATCCGGTATGCATTCCGGAAGTTCCGACCGTCTCCAGACCGGAATACAACCCAATCCTCTCTATTCCCGAGTCCTTTTCCTTATTCAAATCCTTTTGTCCGGTCGCCTCTTTAATCCCGGAGTCTTTTATGCCGGAGTCCGAATCATGAATCGAAAATCCCCGTTTCTCAGCATCGAGTGCCAAAAGGCGGATATGCTCGGGAGTTGTGCCGCAGCATCCTCCTGCTATATCTATCAGACCCCGCTGCATATAATCGCCCATGATTTCGGCCATCATCCCGGGAGTCTGCGTATAATTACCCAATTCATCGGGCAGTCCGGCATTAGGATGCAGGGAAATCATTATGCCTTCTTTTCGCGCTGCCTGCAACGTCCGCAACCATTCTCCCATCTGCTCCGCACCAAAGCCGCAATTCATGCCGACGCTGAACGGTCGGGCATGACTGACGGCCGCCAGAAAAGCTTCCAGAGTCTGGCCGGAGAGTGTGCGCCCCTGCTCGGTCAGAGTGACTGAGATCATCAAAGGCAATCGTCGGCCTGTCATATCAAAAGCATCCTCAATCCCGGCTATGGCAGCTTTGGCGTTGAGAGTGTCGAAGATCGTCTCAAGAAGCAATACATCCACTCCTCCGGAAATAAGAGCCTCCGCCTGCTCGGCGTATGCACGACGCATCACGTCGAAATCCACTCCTCTTGCGCCGGCTACTTCCGGGAGAGAGAGAGCTACATTCGACGGCCCCATACTCCCGGCCACCATCCTCCCCTCATACTCCCTTGCCGCATCGCGGGCTATGCGGGCAGCCGCCAGATTGATCTCTCTGACGGAATCCCGGAGACCATACTCTTCCAGTGAAATAGCATTGGCATTGAAGGAGTTCGTCTCTATTATATCCGCTCCGGCCGCAAGATATTCGCGGTGGATCTCCGAAATTATATCCGGGCGCGTCAGCACCAGCACATCATTGCAGCCTTCCCGGCCCTTACCAAAATCCTCCTCCGTCAATCCATAGCGCTGGATCATCGTCCCCATCGCTCCATCAAGAATCTTCATACCTTTAACTTCGTTAACTGCGTTAACTGCGTTTAATAAATCTCCGCCGCTACGCGACGCACGCTCTCGCTGGCCATGAAAGTGTAGAAGTGTAATCCTTCGACGCCTCGCTCTATCAATTCCTTGCATTGATGCTTAGTCCATTCTACGCCTACTTCGACGACTTCTTTGTCGGTGCGACACTTGCGCACCTCCGCCGCCATCTCCTCCGGAATATCACATCGGAAGACGCGAGGCAGAACATGAAGCTGATTGCGGAAGACAATCGGTTTGATGCCCGGAATTATCGGCACATTGATTCCTGCTTCGCGACAACGCTCCACAAATCTGAAATACTTCTCATTGTCAAAGAACATCTGTGTCACCAGATAACTCGCGCCTCCTTCTACCTTCTTCTTGGCCCAATACAGATCGGAATCGAAGTTAGGAGCTTCCTCATGTTTCTCCGGATAGCAGGCCATGCCGTACTTGAAGGGTGTCTCGATCCCTTCGAGGCGGGTCCCGTCGAGTGATATACCCTGATTGAAGAGATTGACCTGCGCCTGAAGATCTGTGGCATGCTCATGATATAGTTCAGGATCCTGCTGCACTGTCTCCAGGGATTTGCAATCTCCTCGGAGTAAAAGCAGGTTGGAAATACCGAGGAAATTCAGGTCGAGCAACGCATACTCAGTCTCCTCTTTCGAGAATCCCTTGCAGATGATATGCGGCACAGCCGGGATACCATACTTATTCTGGATAGCCGCCGCAATGGCTACCGTCCCCGGACGCTTGCGCGTCGAAACTCGCTTCAGCAAACCGTCGGGTTGCTCCTTAAGCACATACTCGCTATGATGCGACGTAATATTAATATATGCAGGATCGAAATCCTTCAATTTATCAATTATATTGAATACCTTGAAGACGCTGTTACCCTTCAAGGGCGGCAGAATCTCAAAAGAAAACAAGGGCTTATTCATATTTCAACTCTTTTATACTCATATACTCTTTAACCGCGCTATCCGCTTGATCATATTCTCCCTAACCCCGGCAAGCAATTATCTATTCGCAGACTCTTTAACTGCGTTAACTGCGGCAAGCAGTTAACTGCACTATTATAGCCGCCTCCCGCCTGATTACAGCGACGCGCAGCCCCACGCTCCAACTCCTTTAGCTCTAAATTTTATCATTAAGTTTCAAAGCGCAACTTAATGATAAAAGCGCTTCGCGCAATACGCTTCGCGGAGCGCCGGCGTTCAGTCGCATAAATCCTTCGCCGCCGGGGCCGAACATAGCCCCGTCGTTGAGCGCCAGAAGGGCTTTATCGCGGAAAAGCCCGACCAGGTCCTCCTGCGACAGTCCAAGTCCGCGACAATCAAGCCATATCAGAAAGCTCGCTTCCGGACGCATGACGCGGATCTTGCCATCGAAATGCTCGCGACAGAATTCTTCTACCATGTCGATATTCCCCTCTACATAGTCGAGCATCTGCCGACGCCACTCCTCCCCTTCCCGATAGGCCGCTATGGTCGCTATAGGAGCGAAGAGTGTCGGTTCGTCGAGTTCGTTAGCCTTCAGAAAAGTAAAATAGCGGTCGCGGATAGCCTTATCGGGAACTATAGCATAACTGCTTACTATCCCGGCTATATTAAACGTCTTCGACGGCGCTGCGAATGTGATAGAGCATCTGCGCGCATCTTCGCTTACGTCGTAAAACGGCACATGTCTAATCCCCCCCTTTTCAGCCCAAGGCAAGACCATCTCTGAATGTATCTCATCAGACAATACCAATATCCCGCGATCTGCACAGAACTTCGCTATCCGCTCCAGATCCTCCCTGCGCCATACAATCCCGGCCGGATTATGAGGATTTGAAAGAATCAGCATCCTGCATTTCGGATCGAATATCTCTTCCATCCTATCGAAGTCTATCCTGTAATCCTCCGTAAGCGGCCACCACACTACCTCCCGGCCGTTCATCTCAGGGACAATACGGAATGGATGATATACCGGCGGCATCACCACCACCTTCTCATCCTGCTTCAGAAAGCAATTGATCGCCAACCCTATCCCTTTCACAATCCCCGGGATGAAGGAGATCCATTCCGGCCGGACCTCCACTCCGTGAAGACTGCGTAGCCAGTCGATAATCGCCGGGCGATAGTCGGCCGGTTCGACAGTATATCCGAATATGGGGTGCTCAAGGCGCCGGCGCAATGCATCGACTATGAAAGGGGGCGTCGCGAAATCCATATCGGCCACCCAGAGCGCCGTCAGATCATCGCGCCCGAAGCGCTCGAGGAGAGCATCTGTCTTCAGTGCGCCTGTGCCTTTCCTCTCTATTATCTGATCAAAATCATATTTCATTGCAAAGCCTGCTTTAAATCATTAATGATATCATCGGCATCCTCCAGACCTACCGACAGGCGTATCAGCCTATCACTCACATCCATCTCCGCACGCGTCTGAGGGTCGATCGTCCCGAAGATAGTACTTGCCGGATGAATCGCGAGAGTCTTGTTATCGAACAGATTTGTGGCTCTTCTGACAAGATTAAGTTTGTCGATATATATGTAGAAGGCTTTTTCCGTCGGCAGCGTCAGAGTCAGCATCGCAGAATATCGGCCTCCAAACTGACGCTTGGCGAGATCATGGTAGGGATTATCTTCAAGACCCGGCCAGCAGACTTCAACCCCCGCGAAATCGCGCAAAGCCTCTGCAATTTTGCGGGCGTTGCGCTCGTGAACCTCATATCGAGCGAGGAGCGTCTCCAGTCCGAGGGTCTGCATATATGCGGCATGCGGAGTCATGTAGCCGCCGAGATTCATCAGCAGATCCTTACGCAGAATAAAGTCGAAATCCGGAATAGTACCGTAATCTATGACCAGCCCCCCGAGCGACGTAGCGCCTCCACTCAGATATTTGGTACTCGACAGAATCTCTACGTCTATACCCAACTCCTTGGAATTGGTGAATACAAACGGAATCATAGTAGTATCGGCCACTACGGCAGCCCCTTTCTCATGAGCTATATCTGCCAGGGCGCTGATGTCAGCGATTTCCATCTGCGGGTTAGTGACCGTCTCCAGATAAAGCATCGCAGTATTATCATCGACGGCTGCCTTTACGGCCTGCAGATCTGTCAGATCGACAAGCACCGTCTCCACGCCGAAACGACGCAGAGTTCGGGTAAAAAGCAGATAAGTGTTGCCGAAAAGATGACGGGATGTGACTATTTTCTTGCCGGCCTTTACGATAGCCATAGTCGCTGCCGAGATAGCAGCCATTCCCGAAGTGAAAGCCACTACATCGCGTGCTCCCGGCGCAAGCGACTTCACCACCTTTTCCAGATGGATGACCGTAGGGTTCGTGACACGCGAATAATCCGGATCATCACTGACCCCCGTAAAAGACTCGATCATCGCCTGATGATCCGGGAATTCATAAGCCGCACAATGATAGACAGGCATAGCCAGCGCCCCATACGGGTCACGCCGTGGCAGCGGCGGATTGATAGCCGCAGTATTTTTCTTCATAAATTACCTTTCGAAAAGCCAATAATCTGCAAAGATAGTAAATTTTCGCGAGTAAGCAAAGAGCGAATGTCGGCCGGAGGCCGGTTCGCGGTGCCAAAAGCACTTTGACTTACCGCAAAGATACAAAATTTTCGCGAGTAAGCAAAGAGCTATTCTTGATTGTGGTCCGATTGAAATGAGGACAAAAGAAGCAAAAAGAAGCAAAAAGAAGCAAAAAAAGAAGGCATTAAGAAGCAAAAAGAAAGCAAAAAAGAAAGCAAAAAAGAAAGCAAAAAAGAAAGCCGCCGGCGCTGAATTGCGCCGGCGGCTTATATAAAGGATAAGAAAAGGCTTAAAGCCGACTAAATCTCTATTACTTCACATAGACTTTCTCAGACTTGGTGCCGGTAACCTTCACATAGATACCCGGCTCAAGACGCTCAGCGTCTACGCGCACTCCATTAAGATTGTAATAGACCGGAGCAACCTCCTCATCAACGCCGAGGATCTCCTCGACCTCAGTCGGAATATTAACATCTGCATCTCGAGTAACAGCGACCTTGTAGAGAGGAGAAGATATACCATTCTGGTTGATCTTCAGATATACATCAGTCGGCGAAGTACTTGCACCAAGCGGAATTCTCGGAGCATTGTGGATGCTGAAAGGAGTAGTTTCAACTTTAGTACCGATATCTGTAGTATTGTACTCGTCAGTAGTGAAAGGATCCGTCTCCGCATTGGCTACGTGCAATGCAGCAGGGAACGATGATGGATTGGAGGCGATACGCGACTGCGGACGTGAAGCAACACTTCTGGTGATATCCGGGTCGTAAGACCATGAATAAGAAAGAATGTTCTGACCATCCAATTTATATTCAGCCATCTCAGCCTCAAACTGAAGGCGATCACCGAATTGTGCATTGCCGTCAACGTGAGCATGAGTCGGCACCTTGACGGAGTAAACTCCACCTACAGTAGTCACCGGTTCATCATTGACAATCATGCCGATAGACTCAATAGTCGGGAAGATACGAACAGGAATATTGATTGCTGAACGCTGGAACTGAGTGTCAGTTTCTGTCTGCTCAATATGAAGAGTAGTCAGATTGGCAGTATACCCAATTACATTAAGGTATGCAATACCCGGTTTATTATTGATCGGATCATCATAATCGATGTAAGAATCCTCGACAACGTGGATTGCTATGCCATTATCATCTCTTACAATTTCAGCCTTCTTATTCATACCGTTCACGGGGAAATACTTTTCGTATTCCGTATTACGACGGAGTTCAACTTTGAGGTTATTCAGACGAGAATAATCAGTAAGACCATCCTTGCCAAGATCATAACCGGGAGCATATTGGAAATAGATATTTGTAAGGTGATTGTTGCCCTCTTCAAGGCAGGAATCAGTATGACCGGGCAGACAGATGGCTCCGCCTTCACGAGGTTCGTATTTTCCTTCTCCATCATTATCTACGTATTCAACGAAGGTAAATTCGGCCTGGGTCTTGTTTGCTGTCACACCGATTTCGTTGTTAAGCCAGTAGATAGTCATATCGAAGTTCTTGACTGCAAGGTATTCCCTATTGTCGATTGTAAAGTTAGTCTTCAATCCTTCAAAATACTTATAGGGGTTACCCGGCTTCATTGCAGTAGCAGTTGGACGAGAATACGAGACTATGCCATCTTCTCTTTCAGCAACGAGATAGAGTTTCGCATCGGGATATACTCGCGGAAGCAGGTAGTTAAGTTTACCGGTTTCCGACGGGTCAGTCTTAAGAAGCTCATAGCAATTATCGAAGTTGCCGACTTTCTGTTTTGTACCGCTTACGAAACCATTCTTTCTCGCATACTCGAAAGATGTAATATCAGAAGTAACTATATAGAGATGCTTTGGCTTGAGGACATCAGCAACTGTCACCACAGGATCCTGTACTTCGTTATCAGATTTAAGATAACGCTGATAAACATTACCATCCTTATAGTTAACTCCTACAAATTCAAGCGGACAAAGAGAACCCCAGCATGTAAAGTGATCGCCATGATATGTTACACCTTTACTGTCAGTACATACTGTGCAGTTAGTGTGAGATCCATTATGGTCTTTTTCATCGATTACATCATCGCCAATCTTATGCTGCGAGCCATCGTTATAATATCCTTCATATCTTTTTTTACCATCTATTTCAACAGGCCAGAATCTCAAATCTACTTTAGTATTGTTGGGAATGACGTCCTTAGCAATAGCCACACGAAGCAGATTCTTTCCATTTACCTTCTCTGCATAAAGTTTATGAGTGCCGGGGATACCGGTAGCATGGAATTCTTCACCATCTTTCTTATAAACGATATCCACCGCCATATCCTTACCATGTGCTACCCAATCTGTAAATTCGGGAACATTGACAAAGATTTCTACATAATCAGAATCATGGAAGTCATTAGGATATTCACTTACAGATTGGTCAAGAGGATTATCCATATAGTTATACTGCATACGCGGCATATAAACAGTTGCAGCATGTTCGATAATCTTATGAGTATTGCCATCTTCATCAGTCACATTTTTCATCGGGCTATCATTGCAATAGATGCCTCCATCAACAAGATATAGGTTTTTGGTCTGCTTACTTCCATTGTCTGAGAAAATAAGCTTGGGACGAGAATATGTACCGTCAGCATATACGTCAACGTCGAGGGTCATTTCGTAGATCTTATCATTAGGATCCATTTCTACACCCTGTCGAAGAATATTCATGTTACAGATGGTCATGGAAGAACCGGGCCAATTGTCATTGCGATGATCCGCTCCGACTTCAACATCTCCCCAGTTTTCGTTCTTATTCCATGTAGCATCGCCATCGGTATAGTGGCCCTTTGATGTTAAGCCTGCGTCAGAGTAGTTATAGCAATATACAGAACCCCAGCCGGCACGATCTATAAAGAATATCTTAACCTCTTTTTTCTCTCCTTTCGGACGGAAAAGTATCTTCGGAGCGCCGTTGTTCCATTCAATTCTTACTCGAGAGCCATTTTCATAGCCCTTCGTGTTGATTGTAATAGAGGATGTTTTATCTTTAGAGATATTGGCTTCATATTCGTTGGAAGATACGGTAACATTATTGTTGGTACCATAGCTTACAATATCACCATTTTCTAAAGTGGCTTTGATATAGAGTTTTGTTCCGGTAGTGAATTTTTCATCATCGAGAGTAAAGAGTTCATCATCTACCTTTGTGAAATCAAGGCCTTCAGTAGCGTTTACATCAGTGGTAAGAGTGAACTTGACAGGTGACCAGATTTTACGTGTAAACGTAAGCATATAATTTTCGTTTGCATCGTCTCCTTCCAATGTGTTAGGAGTTCGGACGCGAGCGAAGCAATCAATATCAAGAAGAAGGTCTTCACCCGTAGCAACGACTGCCGGAGCCTGCTTGGGATCGCGAGTGAGTTCATGGCGGAACACATCCCAGTTGTCTTTTGTCAATTGGAAAGCATTGTTGTTTTCGCCAATAAGATTATAAATCTGTCCTGTGCGACCAATAATACAGAATACAGTACCGTCAGGAAGGTCCTTTTTATTATCCTTCAAGAAGACATTCTCATATAGACCTTCACGTGAGCGAGTAAATGCAAAAATCTTGTTATTAGTCGGGCTATTTATGACTGACAATATATTGGCAATATTGATTTTATCAGCGTCATAAACATAATTGCCATCCGCATCTTTGGAGTATTCGTCTGAATCAAGACAGTAGAGATACATCTGGTTAGGAGAATCAGCCCAAATCTGATTAAGTGACGCAGTCATCATATTATCGGTAAGATTGAAAGCTACGTCATAACGGCTGTTGGCATTACCTGCCGTCTCCGCCATGTGCATATTCTGAGCCATTGCCTCCTGCTTGGTCGTAAAGTCTTTCATAGGCAGACCATTGTCGACGTAAACGCCATAATCTTTTGCATCGCCATACGCCCAATACCTTCTCCGACCTTCAGGGGATAATGTCTCTATGCAGAAAGGTAAATATCCAAGACCGAGACCATCGTAGGATTCACCGACATTCTCAAGACCACGATCAAGGAAGCCACGATCAATTACTATCCATTTGTCTCCATTTTCTTCATCAGTCACAAGATTATCCTGAGTGACAGTTTGATAATCTGAAGTATTGCCGTTGCCATAATGAACACGGACTTGATAGCCAAGATAAGCATCGGATGAATTTTTCACTTCTTCAATCCAAGCCTTCTTTGCATCCCAGTCGACTGTTATACGAATTCTACCACTATAATTATTTCCGAGCTTATTGGTAGCGTAGTCGGTATATACCAAGGTAGCTCCCTCTACAGGCAGAGATAGATTTGCATTATTAGATTGCACATACCATCTGTTCTTAGATTCAGAGCCTTCGTTTATTGCAAACCAAGCATTCTCATCATAGTCAAATTCATATACATATTTGCCGTTTTCAAATGAGAATAAATACTCATTTTTTGCAAAATTTGTAGGTTCCCATCCTCCGGTAGGCTCACCAGTAATATATAATTCAACTGGAATTTCACGGATGACCATAGTATCAGTCAAGAAGTCAATTATCACTTCATATTCCGTATTGGTCTTCAATCCTGAAATATAATTTTTAGAAATATCAGTACACCATTTATTATATCCTCCGCCGTGTTCACTACCATCGTAGACATATTGATTATCCGAGAAGTCATCCGCAGTCAACGCTCCTGCAGGGAATGTGTACTGTGTCCCGTTACGGTCAAGTGTAATATTGAAGCCCCCTTGTCCTCTGGTATTAAACCTATATGTCAGTGTTCCATCCTTGGCAAGCTTCTTTTCGTATTGACCCCAATTACCATCTTCAGCCTTATGACCGAAAGTACACTTGATCTTGGAATAGTCTGGAATTAAAGTAAGGGTAGCAGTTGTATAAGAACTATTGGTATACTTAACCTGCACGTCATATTTTTCACCTGCAACAGCTCCTACGACTGTAAATAAACTCTTGCTTTTCACAAGCGCCTCATCATCTGTAGTTGTAGTGCCATTGGTTTGCAATGTGACTGTTTGTCCGGGAGTAATACGATTAGTGCCGGTTTTATACCAGGTGTTAAACGAACCGCTCCAAACAGAAATACCAAACTTACTCGTTCCAATTTCTACGCCGGTTTTCGTAGCTGTGTATGTATTTCCGTCAAACACGGTTCCTGATCCGTTATCCCAATTATTATTTTCAGTAGGGACTTTCAGATACCTTGTTTGAGCGAAAGAGTCTACAGGCACGGCACCGAAGACGAGCAGCGTCATCAGATACAGTAGTAGCTTTTTCATGTAAGTTAGTTTTTAGATTGTTAGTTAATTAATTATTGTTATTTGTGATTTTTTGATTGCTAATTGAAATGATTAAGGACTTTTTTACGACGTTGCCCGCGTTGAAGCACGTTGAATGAGTGCTAACGGCGTTGAGTCTTCATGGTCAGTAAATAAGTCTATAAATTTCAATGTATCATGGTGGCCTTGTCGCACCCTCTAACCGGCCGGGCACGACTGTCGCATTAGTCTTACATGATGCATGAAAGTCGGTCAAGGTCAGCTATTTGGATGTTGATAAAGCCGGGTAATCGTAGCAACAGGACAAGCCTACCGCTCAGATTGTGGCAAAATTACGAAACATTTTTGAAATATGCAAAAATTTTTTCGTCCAATTTTGTTCTATCTTTCTTTTTTTTGGATTTTTTAAGAGCCTTTCATATATCTTTGCTATTATGGCTCGCTACCGCGTGACTCACAATCGGTTGGCTCTTCTCTCCGGTAGCTTGAGATGCTTTAACTCCGCTTATTGAATCCATCCTACTCTGTCATGTCCGCAAGTGGCATTTCAGCCAACCGCAGAGCTGTCTCGTTGAGATATTTACAGCATTGCCGATTCAAGGGTATTGTTTCTGTCGGCGAGAGAATCAGCAGCCGCCCCTTCTCGCATAGCTCAAACAAGCGTCCGGATGGTTTGTAGCGGTCCGTAAAGGCATCGTTTGTCAGGACTATAATTTTCCCTTCCACATTCAAGCAGGCATCCCGGATTTTCTTTTCGGCATCAGCAATGAATGGCGATACGATTACCCCTCCGTTGAGAGCGAAATAAAGGGCTTGATTAAGCTTTAAATCTCTGATTTCTTCAGAATCCGCCCGGTGGACTATTACGTTGATTTTAAAGGGATTGGCAAGTAGATGGGGATTGCCGTATGCTCGCCATTTACTTCCATTGACAGTCAATGAGTTAATGCGTCTGAAATAACCGGGATTAAGCCGACGGATCAGGAGTCGATAAGGGTTGGATCTGATATATTGAAAGATGACATCCGCCGACTGATAAGGGCGCAGTATACGGTCATAATAATCTTCTTGAAAGATGCCGGATGAGATATTTAGATTGAGGTATCGACGCGCGTCATTAAGTATATTAATTTTGAGCCGACTGATATAGCAACCCACATGCTCGGGCAGATAGGACTTTGCGAATAGGATAAAATGAACGTGATCCGGCATGATGACATATTGCCAGATCTTAAGGGAAGTATTCAATCGGGAAATATCATGAAGATGATTACGGATAACATTTCCAAGAGGGTAATTCAAAGACTTAGCGCCGATCAGCCTTCCATCAGTGGAGAAAACCCCTTGAATTTGAGAGAAATCAGGTACTCCGGCGGCTTTAGAGAGAGTGATATGATAAATACACTTCGATCGATAATTATGCTTCGGATCCCGGCGAGCCATCAATAGCGAAAATTTAGATTTTCAATAATTATTTTGGAATTATTTTGGAGCAAGCGCCCATTTTTGAGAGAGCAATGCCTATAGATTTTTGAGGGGCACAAGCGCCCCTGACCAAGAGACAAATTAGCTTCGAGGGGAGGCGTCCTATTACTTTCAAATACAAAATTAATGAATTTTTATGAAAAATAAAACCTTAGATCCATAAAAAATGACCGTAGGAGCCATTCTCTATGGAAGAATCCATTTTTGGAGAAGAAGAAAAGAGAATGAAGAATAGATAAAAGGAGAAGAAATTATAGAGAATGATAAATCCATTAAGGGAGAAGAAATTAGAGAAATAGGGCAAGCCGGTGGCTATAATTTGTCGCAAGGTAGGGGGCGCTTGTGCCCCCAAAATTGCATCAGCTCTAATCAAAAAGATTAGCGACTCCGCAATCCCTAATAACAATAATTAACAACATTAACTAACAATCTAAAAAA
>JAIDYR010000024.1 GCA_029057985.1 Muribaculaceae bacterium
GCCTCTTGTCGGATTCGAACCAACGACCCCGAGATTACAAATCACGTGCTCTGGCCAACTGAGCTAAAGAGGCATTTTTTTCTTCAGCCCTGCCCGACATTCCGAAAGCCTTCTTAAGCTTTCTGTCACGGCGCATCCGAAATCGAGTGCAAAGATAGTGATTAATTTTCACACTACAAATTTTTCAGCACTTTTTTTTCGTAAAATCATCATTTTTTTTGATTTTACCCCTCTTTTTACCTCTATCCTACCTTTATTATATAAATTCGAGGCCGGAAAATGCTCCTGATAATCCGGCCCCGAATATTTATATACGTTTGCAATGTCTATTATTCCACAGTCACTGACTTTGCCAGGTTTCGCGGCATATCGACATCCTTGCCCTTATTGATGGCTATATAATACGAAAGCAACTGCAAGGGTATGGAAGTGATGATCGGAGTCAGGAACTCAGGAACCTTCGGCACCTCGAGCACATAGTCGGCAATCTTGCTGATAATGTCGTCCCCCTCGGTCACTATTGCGATAATGCTGCCTCCACGCGCCTTTACCTGCTGCACATTGCTTACTACTTTTTCATAGAGATGATCATCAGGCGCAATGATTACAGAAGGCATTTCCGCGTCGATAAGGGCGATCGGACCATGCTTCATCTCCGCAGCAGGATAACCCTCTGCATGAATATAGCTGATCTCCTTAAGTTTCAGAGCTCCTTCCAGTGCTGTCGGATAGTTATAGCCACGCCCAAGATAGAGGAAATTACGAGCATAGGTATATATCGCCGACAGTCGCTCTATCTTGTCGTTGAGCTTTAACACTTCTCTTACAAGACCCGGTATTTTCTGAATCCATTCGCCGCATTTTTCCAATTCTTCACGGGAAACAGTGCCGCGCAATTCCCCTACCGCCAATGCAAGCAGGGTGAGCACCATCACCTGGCCCGTAAAGGCTTTTGTAGAAGCGACACCGATCTCCGGACCTACGTGGATATACGTGCCTGAATGAGTGCAGCGCGGAATAGAACTGCCCACTACATTGCTGATACCATATACGAAAGCTCCCTTATCGCGCGCAATCTCGATAGCAGCAAGAGTATCGGCAGTCTCACCGCTCTGGGATATGGCGATGACTATATCATCCGAATTGATTACGGGATTGTTATAACGGAATTCACTTGCGTATTCCACCACTACGGGCAACCCGCACATTTCTTGCAGAAGATATTTTCCGATCAGACCGGCATGCCAGGATGTGCCGCATGCAACAATCACGATTCTCTTTGCATTAAGGAATTTCTCCTTGTTATCACGTACACCATTGAGCACAATCTTATGACCTCCCTCAACAACCCGGCCGCGTATGCAGTCAAGAAGCGTAGACGGTTGCTCAAAGATCTCCTTAAGCATGAAATGCGGATAACCCCCTTTCTCAAGTTGGGAAATCGAGAATTCAAGTTCTGTCACGTCGATATCCGCCTCCTCGTTCTCAAGGGTGACAAGTTTCAGAGGTTCACCCCGACGGACAACGGCAATCTGCTCATCCTTTACGTAGACGACATCCTTCGTATACTCTACGATCGGAGTAGCGTCGGAAGCAAGGAAGAATTCATTCTTACCGATGCCGATGACCAAAGGACTACTCTTGCGGGCAGCCACTATCTGCTCGGGATGGCCACATTCTATTACTGCAATAGCATAAGCGCCCTGAACCTGATGGAGAGCCTCCCGAACAGCATCTATCAGATCGCAGTCATTCTTAAGGCGAATATATTCGATAAGCTGCACGAGCACCTCCGTATCAGTTTCGGAATGAAACTTACAGCCATGCTTGATAAGCGCATCCTTCAGTACTTTATAATTCTCGATAGTGCCGTTATGCACGAGTGCAAGCTTCTTATCCTCGCTGAAATGAGGGTGAGCATTACTATCTGACGGCTCGCCATGAGTAGCCCAGCGAGTATGAGCTATACCACATGATGCGTCAAGATTTTTATCTTTGCAAAAGGCTTCAAGGTTAGCCACCTTACCTCGCGCTTTATATACATTTATATTCCCTTCGGGAGTCTCGAGCGCCACTCCGGCGCTGTCATAGCCGCGATATTCAAGGCGATGGAGTCCTTTGATAAGGACGTCGTAAACATTTCTATCGCCAATATATCCTACAATTCCACACATATTATATTATAGATAGTTTCAATTTGCAAAATTAATAAAATTTCGTTGATTTTCAAAGTTATTTGTGTTGATATTCCGATATTTGGGCAAAATGAATATACCATGAATTAAAACGCAAGACCTGAAACTTCCATCAGGAAGCATCAGGTCCGCTTAAGTTTTGAGTAAAGTCCGGTAGGATACAGTTAAGTAATTCTTTTGAAAATCAGTTGGCATTTGGCGCGGAGGTGCTATTCCGGGTTGCTTCCGGACTCTCTGTTTCATGGAATTTGACTTAAGGCTCACTCGTTATGCAGTTTTACATGGTAGGGATAGATTCAGGCTTTTCTATGGTATGGAGTCGGCCTTTTACCGACTTTTTACAGGATTTGGGAATATCACTATTCCCGGATGTTATCATTCACACATTTCCCAGAGTGTGGCGACTTCGGAAAATTCCTCCGCGGCTTCGCGCCTCATTCGGAGTTATACTTTTTCCGTTGCATCGATCGCCCTTGAACGTCGCTCTCAAGTCAATCCTTTCCGGGTCGGCAGCCACAGGCTGATTTTGACCACTCCTCGGAGCGACAGGCCTATCAATACGCAGTCGGGAAATAATCCTTCTTCAAGGTAGAGGTATAAAATAGCTGACTTGGATTTGAATCCTTGGCAACTTCTTACTGCACCCTCCGCGCCATTTGCCTTGTTTTCATGATGTCATTTCAGTCGATATCTCTTTATCGATATGTGGTCAACAGAAGTTGGATTTTTCGCCTCTCGAAGAGGCGGTTGAGTTTCACATTGCAAAGATAATCACCAATCAGTCAATTTCAAAATAAAAATGAATATTTTTTATAAATGAAATATACAATTTGCAAGTAGATTTTTGCCAAATAAACAAATAAAATATTGCGATGACCGACCAAAGTCAGTGCATCGCAATATTTTTGTCAGATTTATATCGATTTTTTAGCAATTTGCTATTGAATTTTAGCACCTTGATATGTTGTGTAACATATTTTTGAGGGTCTAAATCTCAGCTTTTCTCTTGCTTTTTAGCTATTTTCTTAAAATTTACTTAACTTCGACCTGCACTGCATCCACAGCGCCGGCTATCACTCCATTAGTATCATTGGTCGGGGCCTGAAGTTCAAGTCCGGCTGCCTCAGGATCCGTATTGATAGTAGCCCATGCCGGGGAAGAGAACCATTCATAGCCGGCATACTTATCTACCAAAGCCACATTATCTGCGCCTACTTGTTCGGCACTTGCCTTATCAAGCACAGTCTTGAAAGAATCCAGCAGAGGATATTCATCCTTTAGCTTTGTCAGCTGATCCTGGAATGGCACAGCTTTCGGATCTTCAGCGGGAAGGTTGTTGATCTGATCCTGGATAGGCTGAGCCTTTTCGGCGAATTTGCCCATATAGTCGATGATTGTAGTATAGTCTGCAGCGGTAAGGGTCTCCCCTTTTTCGATTTTTTCGTTTACCTTTTCCGCTTCCGAGGCCATAGAGCATGCCGTAGCCACTACTCCTACGAACATAGCCAGGAGAAGGACTTTAAGATTTTTAAGAGCTTTCATTTGCAAATGATTTTAATATGGTGATTAAATATATTCTATTGTACTTTCATGAATAAGACAAAAATCAGAATTCGTCGCCCAGCGGAGTGACCGCCGGCTCGCGAAGACGATACAAAAGATGCTGCTTGAGAGCAGGGTCATGCCGAACGATATGACTGAGTTCCCAATGATGCCCCGCCTCTTCTTTCAGCAGAGGAGAAGTCGCATCAACATCGGTCAGATTCCAGGTGAGCAACACAGTCTTTATCTTCAATGCCTTCAATTTGCGCACGAGCATCTCATGATCCGCATCTCCTGTCAGAAGAACTACATAATCAAACTTGCGGAAAGTGGCCAATTCGTATGCTTCCAGAGCAAACCAGACATCGACCCCCTTCTCAATAACCTGGACTTCGCCATTCTTCTCTACTTCACGCAGATGTTTATAGTGAAAAATGACATCATTTTCGATCAAAGAATCTTCGAATTTACGCTCATTATAGAGCAAATGCTTGTCATAAGCTTCTTTGACACGATAACGTCCGCGAAAATAATGAGCTTCCGTGATCTGACAGTCGGATGGATTCACCCCTTCTTCATAAGCAAGCCGTCCGCAGATAAAGTCAAAGAGCGACTTCACACGTATGATACTGCTTTCGGCCGCTTTAAGCGCCCTATTGACCTTAGCATAGTAGCCTCCATCAATGAAGACTCCGACTGATAGATAACCTAACATATTGAGATCCATTATTCGTTTATGTGGTGATTCAGCAAGAATATGCCGGTTTTTATTCGGGCATGTTTCTTTTTTTGCCTACTTATATTTTTCTACTTAATATGATAACCCGCCTGAAGGGGAAATAGTTCTGAATTTCTCTCCTCAGGCGGGATTTTTTTATCTGATGAATTCTTATTTATGTCGGATCAAGCAAGATTTGCCGGGATCAGGCCAGACGACGGAGGATATCCGTGAGGAATTTCCAGAAGTCAGCCACACTTGGAATATTGGCCTTCTCACTGGGGGAATGAATATCCTTAAGTGTCGGACCGAATGAGATCATATCAAGACCGGGCATCTTCTCAAGGAAAAGTCCACATTCAAGACCTGCATGAAGAGCCTCTACCCGGGGTTCATAGCCAAAGAGTTCCTTGAAACTTGCTTCAGCCACCTTGAGCACCTTTGATTCCGGATTCGGGGCCCAACCTACATAGGCATCCTCGAATTTCACTTCAGCTCCGATCATTTCGAAGAGAGCTTTAACGCGGTCGGCAATTTCATCGCGGCGGGAATCGACAGAGGAACGCTGATGGACCGTCACTACGATCTTACCCTCCGGCATCTTGATGGAAGCCAGATTATCCGAAGTCTCTATCAGGCCCTCGACCGCGCGCGACATTCCCTGCACTCCGTTAGGGCATGCGAAGACAGCAGCCACCAACCGACGTGCTGTCGCATCATCGATTATTTCCGCGGGCATCTCCGCTTTGGAGGCGACAAATTCAAAATCGGGATTCTCTGCAAGGAGGAATTCTGCATGAAGCATATCGCTGAATTTCTTCACCTCTTCCTCAAACTTAACAGCTTTGTCAGCCTGCACGCCTACCAGAGCATGACATTCTCTGGGAATCGCATTGGCCAGATTGCCGCCGTCGATTGATGCGAGAGCATATTTTTCAACGGCGCCCCATTCCCACAAGAACCGACAGAGTTGCTGATTTGCATTGCCCCGGCCAAGTCCTATCTCCATGCCCGAGTGTCCTCCCTTGAAATGATCGAGTTTCACCTCATACCATACGAGATCTGCAGGAGCGGCTACCTTCTCGCAAGGGATTTCGCAGACAGTAATCTTGCCGCCCGCGCATCCGATTACGAGCTGTCCATGCTCCTCAGAGTCAAGATTGAGAAGAATATCCCCTTCTACAAATCCACTCTGCAGGCCATTGGCTCCTGTAAGGCCCTGCTCCTCATCTACCGTAAAGAGGCATTGAATCGGACCATGTACAAGTGTATCATCGAGCAAAACAGCCATAGCGGCCGCGCATCCCATTCCATTATCAGCTCCCAGAGTAGTACCGTCGGCCTTGACCCAATCGCCATCTACAATAGTCGTGATAGGATCAGTAAGAAAATCATGCACTTTGTCACCGCGCTTTTCAGCCACCATATCCTGATGACCCTGAAGGATGACGCGAGGCGCATTCTCATGCCCGGGAGTTGCCGGTTTTGACATCATGACGTTGCCGACAGCATCCGTCTGGCATGCAATGCCATGCTTGTCGGCCCATCCTACGAGAAATTCCTTCATTTTTTCAAGATGGAATGTAGGACGGGGCACTTTAGTAATTTCATCGAAACATTCCCAAATAAGTTTGGGTTGAAGATCTGTGATTTTCATTTTATTGGATTTAATTTAACTTCGTAGTGGTTCGTTTTCAAGAATATTCAAGAATATTAAGGCGACCCTGAAAAAGTTAAAGATTTCGACGGGCACATCCGTCGGGACAAGACCGTCAAAATCTTTAGCATTTTAGTTCAGTTTAAGCTCTTTGCCGGCGAGCTTTCCGTCGGGCACGGGAGCCTTCTTATTTTTAGATTCCTGAGATTTGAATTTGGAGTAGGCGGAGGCCATTTTAGTATGATAACCGCGTTTTGCATAGCTTGGGCCATTGTATTTACGCGCAAACGACGACCAGTTCTTGGCTCGCAGATCCCTCACATAGCCGGTGCCGACAAGAAATTCTGCAAAGAGTTCGAGTTGCTCAAGTTCGGAATGCGACATCCTTCTGACGAACTCTTCCACTGATTTGCATCCGCAGACTTTATAATTGAATCCTCCGATCTGAAACATTCCCCAGAATGTGCCCATATCGGCTCCCTGAAGATTATTCTTTCGGGCATTGGTCAGTTGAGTCCATTCGCGGAGTGCATATCCGGTCAATCCGGCAGGCACTTTGGCATTCTTATCTCCGGCTTTGTCAAGAGCCTTGGGAGCGTACTTGCGATACATTGTCGGATCAAAATTGATTATGGGGACCCCGGGAGCCCAGAATCCTTTCATCGCAGACCCGGCTTCAATAGAGACGACAGCTTTGATTGCCGCAGTCTCTACTTCGAGCTGGCGGGCTACTTTCTCAAAGTCAGCGTCCGTCAGATGCTCATATCGCTGGGATGAGGCTGCGCCTTTACCGACAGAGTCGTTTTTTATCGTAGCAGATGTCTTATGCCGTGTCTTCTCGGAATGTTGCCCGCTCTGGGCACACCCGAGGAAGACTGCTCCGGCTATTAGTAACACTACGGCAAATGCCAAGCCCAGCCTGCGGATCATAACTTGGCAACTTTCTCCAATACGCGACAGAGATGTTTCCAGAATTTATCAACTGTCGGAATCAGAAGTTGCTCATCAGGAGAGTGGACACCTGTCATGGTCGGCCCGAAGCTTACCATATCCAGATTGGGATACTTCGACAGGAACAGACCGCACTCCAGTCCGGCGTGGATAGCCTTGATGGCAGGCTTTACGCCGAAGAGTTCTTCGTAAGCCTCAGCGGAGATCTTCATTATGGGAGATTCCATATTGGGAGCCCAACCGGGGTAACCGTCGGAATGACTGACCTCGGCGCCTGCAAGCTGGAAATGAGCCTCTACCTGGCCCGCGATGTCATTCTTGCGACTTTCCACGCTTGAACGCTGGGATGTAGTCACCTTGATCTTGTTGTCCTCAATCATCTTGACAGCAGCAAGATTAGTCGAAGTCTCAACAAGACCTTCCAGATCGGCCGACATTGAATATACTCCATGAGGAGCGGAGTAAAGAGCTCTCACCAGACGCAGTGAAGTTGCCGAATCGATGCAGTATTCGGGCTTCTCTACTTTCTCGACTTCAAGTTTAATGGAAGGTTCGACAGCCTTATACTCATTGATTATTTCCTGAGTATATTTATTAAGGTGTCTTACCACTTCCTTTTCATGGTCGGAGTGCACGCCGAAGACAGCATGGGCTTCGCGAGCGATCGCGTTGCGGAGATTGCCACCGTCGAATTCAGAGACTTCGATATCCCAGCGCTGAGAACATTCCCAGATAAAGCGCGCGATGACCTTATTGGCGTTTGCTCGACCGGCATTGATATCCGACCCTGAGTGGCCTCCGAGCAGACCGCTGACTTTTACCTTCATGAAGATAAAGTTCTCAGGCGCGAGCGAACGGTTATAGGAGAAGATAGCCGTAGTGTCGATGCCACCGGCGCAACCTACGAAGATCTCGCCGTCATCCTCGGAGTCAAGATTAAGAAGCATCGTGCCCTTGATCATATCTTTACCGAGATTCTGAGCGCCTTCAAGGCCGATCTCCTCATTGATTGTGAAAAGAGCTTCCACGGGTCCATGCTCCAGATCGGGATCTATCATGACGGCCATTGCAGCTGCCATGCCGATGCCGTTGTCTGCTCCCAGAGTAGTTCCCTTAGCCTTTACCCAGTCGCCGTCGATATAGGTCTGGATAGGATCTTTCATGAAGTCATGCTCTATATGGCCGTTCTTTTCGCAGACCATATCCATGTGAGACTGAAGCACGACCGTAGGTGCATTCTCATGACCCTTCGTAGCAGGCTTGCGCATCACTACGTTGCCGCATGCGTCGGTAGCAACTTCCACACCATGCTTCTTCGCAAAATCAAGAAGAAATTCGCGAATCTGCTCTTCATGGCAGCTCGGACGCGGCACTTTTGTAATCTCATCGAAACATTGCCAGATCAAGGCCGGCTTCAGATCTTTAATTTCCATTTTGGATTATATGTTTTTGGTTTAGATTATTAATTTTTCATGGCGAGGGAAACCTTGATTTTTTTCGCTTCCCGATTGATTTTTCACTTTCAATTCCCAAAGATAGTAATTTTTTCGTCAGTATCGTGCGTTTCATTGATTTTTTTTCATTAATTTTGCGCTCGGATAGCCGGATTGAGTGTTTTACATTCCCTTTCCCGCTTTCCGGAAGCGCTTTCCGACCATTTTGACGCCGGCGAGGTTTCCAGATCTTTCACCTTAACTATATCAACCTCTTTAACCATATTATGAAGAAAAATCTTCTTGCAATTCTCTCTCTTTCGCTAATGCTGATAATTGGCTTTTCATGTTCCAACGACAAGAAGGATGCCAAGGCTCCGGCTAAGAAAGCCCCGACTGCGGAAAAAAGTCTTCTTCCCGCAGAGACTCTCCCCAATTACCGATACGTCGATATTGACACCGTCCTGACTAAATATAATCTGGCGCTTGACTACAATGATGAGATGATGCGCCTGCAATCCAATATGGAATCGGAAGCAAAACGCCATGAATCAAGCATCAAGTCGTTTGCCAACACGATGCAGAATAAGTATCAGAACGGTCAGTATACCAGCCAATCATCTTACGAAGCTGACCAGAAAAAGATGCAGCAGATGCAGACCAACGCGGCCAACGCCATGGATAAACTTCAGCGTTCGGCTCAGGATGCCGCTCTTAACGGTGACAAGGTTGTACAGGACTCCATCAAGAATTTCATTCGCGTGTACAATGAAGCCCATCATTATGAGGCTATATTCCTTAAGAATGCCACCCTCTACATCGATCCCGCTCTTGATATCACGGATGAAGTCGTAGAAGGTCTTAACGCCAGATATAATAAGAAGGAGAAAAAATAAACTCCTTTCTCCCCGCCGCACTAACCGGATTTTTCTCCCGACTACCCTTCAATTGCAGTCTCTTGCCAAGCCTTCAAAAGCTTTCCGGAGGCTGCAATTAATATATTAGCGACTTTCAGACGTTATATACAGAAACACGAAGCTAAAATTTAAGCTTCGACATCTTCACTTTAGAAATTTCTTTTGAAAAATGCTTGACGACAATATAATCCAAAAAGAAGCCAACGAGCGCACGGTCCTCGTCGGATTGATTACGCGCGACCAGAATGAAGCCAAAGTCAATGAATACCTTGATGAACTTGACTTCCTGGCGCATACAGCAGGCGCAGAACCCGTAGCCCGCTTCATTCAGAAACTCGACTATCCCAATCCCCGCACTTATGTAGGCACCGGGAAGCTTCTGGAAATCGCGAATTTCGTCGAGAAAGAAGACATAGGCCTCGTCATCTTCGATGATGATCTCTCTCCCAAGCAAGTGGCCAATATCGAAAAGGAACTCAAAGTGAAGATTCTTGACCGGACTTCGCTCATACTCGATATATTCGCTAAGCGCGCGCAGACAGCTACAGCCCGCACTCAGGTCGAACTTGCCCAATATCAGTACCTCCTTCCGAGATTGACGCGAATGTGGACCCACCTCGAACGTCAGCGTGGCGGCATCGGCATGCGCGGTCCGGGTGAAACACAGATTGAAACCGACCGACGCATTATCCTTGATAAAATATCCCGACTAAAGACAGAATTACGCGATATCGACCGCCAGAAGAATATCCAGCGTAAAAACCGAGGCAAATTGACGAGAGTAGCTCTCGTAGGATACACCAACGTTGGCAAATCCACAATAATGAACCTGCTCAGCAAGAGCGACGTTTTCGCAGAAAACAAACTTTTTGCCACTCTCGATACCACCGTCAGAAAGGTGACCATCGAGAATCTCCCATTCCTGCTGACGGATACTGTCGGCTTCATCCGAAAACTCCCGACCCACCTCGTTGACTCTTTCAAATCCACTCTGGATGAAGTCAGGGAAGCGGATCTGCTCTTGCACGTGGTCGACGTGTCGCATCCTAATTTCGAGGAGCAGATAGATGTAGTCGAGAAGACTCTCAATGAAGTCTGCGGAGCAGGAGAAAAACCCCGTATACTCGTCTTTAATAAAATCGACGCTTTCAAGTACACTCCCAAGGACCCGGATGATCTCACTCCTGCAACGCGGGAAAACATCTCTCTTGAGGAATTCAAAAAGACCTGGATGGCCAAGATGAACAATAACTGCGTCTTCATCTCAGCCAAAGATAAAATCAACATCCAGGAACTCAAGGATATGCTCTACGAAAAAGCAAAGGAAATCCATACCAAGAGATTCCCTTACAATGACTTCCTCTACCAGACCTACGACAACCTCGACAATCCTCAACCTGAAGAATAAACCACAGAGAGAATCCTTCCATGAATTTAGTTGATTCACATAAATATCCGTCATTATCCGCAACTCAAATCTCCAAACTGGAGAATCAGGGATGCTCGGCCAATGATTGGAATCTTATACATATCCATCCCGACACTGACATTTCACTTATCAGGAATGTAGAATTTGAAGGGGAGGTCAGCATTGGCCTTCTGTCACACGACAGATACCCCAACTCTGCGTTACGCAACTCATTGATTGCCAATTCATCAATCGGCGATGGAGCAAGAATCCGTTATGTCGTTGGAGGCGTTCACAACGCCCAAGTGGGAGATGAAGTGACGATAGAAAACTGCGACCGGATAGAATTCACTCCCGGCTCAGCATGCGGCGTAGGCACGCGAGTAGCCGTTCTGGACGAAACCGGTTCGCGAGAAGTGATCATCTATCCAGGTCTATCTGCTCAGGTCGCAATGCTGATGGCTCGCGCAAAGCGCTCGGCGGCAGAAGAGATTTATCATGCCATCGACAGGCTTATCGACAATGGTGACATCGCTTGTCCTCATTCAATAGGCGATCGCTCCAAATTGCTCAATTGCGGACCGATCAGGGATGTATCCATCGGACATGACATTACGATAGAATCTGTAAGAACTCTCAGTAACGGTGCGGTGATCAACAACGCCCCGAATGGGAAAGGATTTACATCCGTGGGCCCCGGAGTGGATGCCGACGGGTTTATTATCGAAGACGGAGTTGCAAATTCAGGAGCATTGCTCAGAAATGTATATGTTGGTCAGGGAGCTATTCTTGAAAAAGGGTTCACAGCCCACGACTCGCTATTTTTTGCCAACTGCTCGATGGAAAATGGCGAGGCCTGCGCCGTGTTTGCCGGCCCTTACAGTGTCTCGATGCATAAGGGAACCCTTCTGATTGGTTGCCAGACTTCTTTCCTGAATGCGGGAAGCTCCACGAATCAGAGCAACCACATGTACAAACTCGGACCGATCCATTGGGGTGTGCTTGAGCGTGGAGTGAAGACTTCATCAGGCTCTTACCTGATGCTCGGAGCCAATATCGGGGCTTTCTCGCTGCTTATGGGACAACACAAAACCCATCCGGATTCGCGCGAATTTCCGTTCTCATATCTGTTTGGGGACTCCCGCGGAGCGACAGTAGTTGTCCCGGGAGTGATGCTCCGCAGCTGCGGTCTTTTGCGCGACGAACAGAAATGGCCTAAGCGCGATCGCCGTAAAGGGATTAAAGATCTGCCAATGCTTGACAAAGTAGTGTGCGACGTATTGAACCCGGCTACAGTCGACGCAATGATAAATGCTCTCGGCATCATACGCCCGATGCTCAACCGCCAGGCCGACGATGATCTATACCATCGCTACAAAGGGATGAAACTATCGCGCGCCTCACTTGACAGAGCGATGAAACTATATTATCTCGGAATAATGAAATATCTCTCCATCTTCCTTCCTTCAGATTCTGACAATGCAGAGAATCACATTTCCTCCCTCTTCTCCCCTCTGCCGGAGAACAGAGATGAGCATCCCGAAGGTTATTATGAGTGGGTGGATGTAGCCGGATTGCCGACCCCGCGACCGATGCTCGACGAGATACTAAAACTTGTTGAGCCCAAAGAAATAGACAAGGCCTTCCGGAAGGTGGCAGATGACTACGATGCATTGCAACGAGAATGGATTGACCGTCGATTCCCGCGCAATCTCCGCCTCGATGCCGAGCACATCCGCCGAGGCGCTGAGGAATTCGATCGCCTTGTGGAACTCGACCGCGAAACATACCGCGCCTCCCTAAGCGACGAAATGGCAATGCTCCGGCTCTGAGCCCCCAATTGACAGGTATTACCAGACGAGGTCCAACCTGAATTATCTTGTAAAGACACCTCCATTTATCCGGATTGCGGTGTATATTCCGGCTCAGCGGGGACTAAAAGGGATTCCCAATCTTACTTCATTATTCAATGATTAATATTAATTTTGTGGCGCAAACATCAATTAATCACAATTATGAAGTTAAGTAAATTATTATCTATTATCGCGTTGCTCATATATCCGGGGGGCTTGGCTATTGCCCAAAATTCTCAATCACTCCCGGCTCTCAAAGGGGAATATTTCATAAGTTGCAACGCGAAGTCAAATGAGGCCGTGAAAGATTGGTCCGGATGTGGGATTGACAACGTTGACTATGGGTTACTTGAGAATCTCGGTTTTGAAGCCGATGAAGGAGAGTATGAAATGACACGTGAAGATGTGGACATCGCAACCAACACTGAGTGGGAATGCGTTACGGTAATATTCAATTTCAAATCAGATGCCGCCGCTGATGCATTCATGAAGACTTTCGACGAGCTATGGGGAAACACTGATGGACTAAAGCTGCCGAACCGCAAGAGTGCGGGCTTAAGAAAAAATGACCTGTGCGTGGACCGATCTGAGAATATGGTGTGGCTCGGCTACCTTTACATGTTTGAATAATCGGATCCATTTTTTAGTCGTTTAACTCATTTCAACAAAGTCTTCACATGAAAAAATTAACCTGGCTAATTCTGTTATTTTCATTATTTTACGGATTAACCTCCGAAGCTAAGAATTACACGAGAAAAGCAGTGCGCCCCGCAGCCTCGGATAATACCTGGTCGGATTATGATTATAACTTCAATCTTGACGATAACGGAAATCTTACCGGCACCAACACCTTTACAAAAGTTTATAACAGCGCACCCACAAAAGGGATAAACTCCAGTTGGAGAAAAATGTATACAGGATATGAGACCCTTGTCATATCCGTACTTCCGGGAAATCGGAATTATAAATACACAATGATCAACAATGTCACTGAATGGGAATGGGACTCTCATCTTTTAAAGTGGGTGAAAAGCAGAGTCATGCCAACCAACGGCACAAGATCCTTCACTATAAAGAACGGGAAACTGAATGGCCCGTTCGAAATTCCTGTTGTGGCATCTTATTTCGGCATAAATTTCATTTGTGGCAATGCTTCTGATGGAATTATACCCGACGGAAGCACTTTCCGCTGGAAAGATTACGATTATACGAAGTCGGCACCCAGGTATCCGATGGAAATTAAAAGCGATGGCGACTCTACCCTGATCAATGTAGTGACGTACCTGGAAGATGTGATGCATCGAAATCTTGACGGACCTTCAGGTTTGGGGAAATTCGGAGAAAGCGAGTCAGGATATTATATCGTTCTGGATTTCCCTTTTATACGCAATCTTGGTGGTGATATACCGCTTCTAACTCATGTGGAGTCTTTATCAGGAATTGGCCTGTACAAACTTGAAAGATATACCCATATCCCATTGCCTGATGTTTATTGCAATAGTTATATAAATCCATACGATCCTGTCACAAAGACACTCCCCAACGGACATACACTCATATCTACACGTCAGCGTGACGGGTCAATCCATACAAAAGAGATATGGGAAGAGAATGGGTATTCATATTATCAGAAATATGACGGGGCTTACCATCCTGCAATCGGAAACAGACAGGTTGGTGACACTCTGTTCCTTCACTACAAGAATCTAAACGGCAAAAACAGTTCGGATGAAGAACAAGGTTATATCCTCAATAAAAAATACTATTTGAAAACGCTTAAGGACAACGGCCGAAATTATACAGTCGACTACTCACATGCCCAATCCGATGGTTATATCGTGATTGCCGACGGATACACACAACGTTATGCATACTGCGACAATAAAGAGAATCGGCCCGCATTGACCACATATAAACTAAACTCTAATGCAGATAAAACAGAATATGCCGTTTTTAAAGAAATTGATAGCAATGGAGTAATCAGATTGCCGGCATCCCTGACTGAAGAGATGCAAGGCGAGGCTCTTGCATTCATCAACTTTATCAATCACCCTTATATCAAACGCCTTTATCCCACTAAATTCTCATTGAAAGAGATTTCAATGAATTCTTCCGGAATTGTAACAGGATGGGAAGGAGATTGGGGAAAGCGAACAATACCCTATAATGAAAAGAAACAGTTTCTTGATTATTATCGCAAGATGCTTGGACTGACGCGCAGTCCTGACAATCCATTGAAAAAATTGCAATCCTCGATCGGTATGGAACTTGATATTCCGGATTATGATTATAGAGTTACTAAGAAGATTGACAATAAGATTGTGGGGAAACGCACTGCCAAACTCCTCAACGAGTTGCCAAAATATCTGAATAAAAAACTTGGCACCGGAAAGGACACATGGCCCAATGGTATAAAGAAGTCATTCTTAAAAGGGAAAACAACAGACGACATAAAAGATGCAAGAATCAGCAGAATTGTAAAAAATGGCAACGAGATAGATGTATATGTCACTTCTACATTATTACTTTCCGATACTGAAAACGAAACGGTATTGAAATTGAAAGATAATCTTCCCATAGATGAATACATCGATGTATGGAGAATATTGGTAACTAAATAAAGTGACTGAGACCCTGTTTTAATGGAAAGGGAATTTGCTGATAATGAAATGTTAGATCGGCTGAGGAAAGAAATTGAAAGATTTCTTTCCCATTCTTTCGTATCTCCATCTGACTTTGTAGTTCTTTCCGACACACTGAGCAAAAGAGGTCTGGGATATGTGAGTCCGACGACACTTAAACGTGTATGGGGCTACATCAATGACAAAGGGAATTTTTATACTCCGAGCCCTTTCACAATCAGAGTGCTCTGCAATCTGATTGGATTTAAGGATATCCACGATTTTTGCAATAATTCAGAGTCAATAGACTCGATGGAATATACCGGGCAAAGCATCGAATCATATTCCCTTCCTTCTGATGTGGAAGTCACTCTATTATGGAATCCCAACCGGCTATGCCGACTCAGGCATATCGCGGGCGCACGATTTGAAGTTACGGTCAACGAACATTCCCGCCTGCGCGTAGGCGATATAGTGGAATGCCGTAATTTCACACAATTCGCTCCGGTCTATATGAGAATCTATCGCGACAATCAAGCCCCTTTCACCTATGTTGCAGGATCCGCAAATGGAGTTGTATTCAATTTGCGCGGAACAAACCGCACTGAGCAATAGGCAAAGAGCCCATTGTTACCTGTATCCATCAATTTTTTGAACCTGCCGTTTGTAATGATTCCAGAATCTGCGCACATATCCAGACACTACAATCGAATCAACTCCTGCTTTCTTCAGGTCAACGGTAAGATTTTTCGATATTTTCAGTGCTTCATCATAACGCTTTCCCCTGAGAACATCCCTATTAATACATACATCCTCCCCGTCACTTTGCATATCTCGGGGCACCGGACCTATCTCGGTAACAACAGCATTGAACTCATCCATATAGTAATTCTCTATCTCTTCCGGAGAACCTTTTGCTTTCTTTTCCGGTGATACCGGATGGCTCTTTTCCTGCAATTTCACATTATCTGCTATTGAATCTTTACGATTGGCCGAAATTAAATCCGTCGCCTCGATTACCTCGGGAGAAGCCGGATCTGATATAGCATTTGCTGAAGGAGTTTCACCATTTATATGGGCGGAGTCGGATACAGGATAAGGGATGTCCAGAACTCCTGCATCATGTCCATCTTCAGTTTTTCGTAAAAACAGAATTGCTACAGCAATGAACAGGAGGAACACCGACAAAGATAAAATCCCGGGCAACATGTGATGGAGAGGGGAAAATTCTCGTTCCAATCTCCTTGCCACCTCCTTCATGGGAGGCCTTTGAATTGGGTCGGGGATCTTGCAGGCCTTGCGCAGTGACCGGTACTTCCGTTCGGGCAGCAATTCATCAAGTATGACTCCGAAAGAATAGACATCACAGGCGGCATTCCCTTTTGACGCATCCTGCATCTCCGGCGCGCCATATTGCTTTGTAGAGCGGGCCAACTTGAAAATCACATGGCTCGCGGAATCACCATTTCCAAAATCAATAATCTTGACGCGACCACCTTTTCGAGTAATCAATATATTGTCGGGCTTGAGATCCCGATGGACTATTCCGGCTTCATGAATTGAGGCAACTGCATCAGCTATCTCATAGGCTATGCGACGACGCTCGGTTAAACTCGGGAATGCGTGATTGCGTGTATTTTTATTTTCCCTTATGTCGGGTTGCAGATATCTGCCTAAAGTGACCCCGTCGATGTATTCCATTTCCAGAACCGGGCCAAACTGCGGATACTCCGTGAACCCATAAACTTTTACTACTCCGGGATGGTCTACCGACAAGCCGAGAAGGTATTCCTTGCGCAGGCGTGCCTTTTCGTCAGGATGATGACGCAAGGCATCAGGCAACCCTTTCAGCACGACACGCCTCCCATCTTTGATTCCTACCCAAAGCATCTTCCGCTCATGACTGCATAATAATTCGAAACTTTGGTCTTGCAAAGTTTCTCCGTCGTCTATTATGAAAGAGTTTGGCGTCTCCGAATTATTATAGCTTAACATGGCAGGTAAGTTGCGGACAATTTCTCATTTAGGAATATCCATCCACAAAATTAATGAATTTTTTCAATTATTGATGACAATCCATCGGCCTGAAAGGATAATTATCAGAATCATTGTCAAAAATCAGATGATATATTGCGTGTTATAAAAATTTTTATTAACTTTGCACCGCTCTTTTTGGCAAACCACATGCCTGTCAAGCCGAAATAAGACATATATTATTGGCTGACAGAGCATGAAGGTGCGATTTAAAGAGGCGATTTATTAACTTTATTAACCAATTATCTTTAATGTCTGAATTGAAAATTCAAACACCCATCGAGGATTTCGATTGGGAAGCCTTTGAAAAAGGCAACGTAGCCGGCGACAAGAGCCGCGAAGAGGTCATGAAGACCTACGATGAGACTCTGACAACGGCAAAAGACAACGAGGTGGTGACCGGCGTTGTAAAGAACATCACCAAGCGCGAAGTGCGCGTAGACATCGGCATGAAGTCCGACGCCATCATCCCCATTTCCGAATTCCGCTACAATCCCGACCTTAAGGAAGGCGACGAGGTAGAGGTATTCATCGAGGCTCTCGAAGATAAGAACGGCCAGCTCCGTCTCTCTCATAAGAAAGCCTGCCAGACTCGTTCCTGGGATCGCGTCAACCAGGCTCTCGAAAACGACGAAGTCATCAAGGGTTATGTCAAAAGCCGCACAAAAGGCGGCATGATCGTCGATATTTTCGGCATCGAGGCATTCCTCCCCGGCTCTCAGATCGACGTTCGTCCTATCCGCGACTACGATGCCTATGTCGACAAGACTATGGACTTCAAGGTAGTCAAAATCAATCAGGAATTCAAGAATGTGGTCGTTTCCCACAAAGCCCTCATCGAAGCCGAGCTCGAGCAGCAGAAGAAGGAGATCATCTCCAAGCTCGAAAAAGGCCAGGTACTCGAAGGCAAGGTCAAGAATATCACTGCCTATGGCGTATTCGTTGACCTCGGCGGAGTTGACGGTCTCGTCCACATCACAGACCTTTCCTGGGGCCGCGTATCCGACCCCCGCGAAGTTGTCGAGCTCGACCAGGATATCAAGGTTGTCATCCTCGACTTCGACAATGAGAAGAAGCGTATCGCTCTGGGTCTCAAGCAGCTTCAGCCCCATCCCTGGGATGCTCTCAGCGAAGAGATCAAGGTCGGCGATCATATCCACGGCAAAGTTGTCGTTATGGCTGACTACGGCGCATTCGTTGAAGTGCAGCCGGGTGTAGAAGGTCTCATCCACGTCTCTGAAATGTCTTGGAGCCAGCACCTCCGCTCCGCTCAGGACTTCCTCAAGGTCGGCGATGAAGTTGAAGCAGTAGTCCTCACTCTCGACCGCGACGAACGCAAGATGAGCCTCGGCATCAAGCAGCTCAAGAACGACCCCTGGGAAAATATCGAACAGAAGTATGCTCTCGGCAGCCGCCACACTGCTAAAGTGCGCAACTTCACCAACTTCGGTGTATTCGTTGAAATCGAAGAGGGCGTAGACGGCCTTATCCACATATCCGACCTCTCCTGGACCAAGAAGATCAAGCATCCCTCTGAATTCACTTCCGTAGGCAGCGATATCGAAGTTCAGGTTCTTGAGATCGACAAGGGCAACCGTCGCCTCTCACTCGGCCACAAACAGCTCGAGCAGAATCCCTGGGATGAATTCGAAGGTATCTACTCAGTAGGCTCCATCCACGAAGGCACTGTGACTGAAGTCATGGACAAGGGCGCAGTCATCTCCCTCGAAGGTGGCGTCGAAGGCTTCGCTACTCCCAAGCACCTCGTGAAGGAAGACGGCTCTCAGGCTAAACTCGGCGACAAGCTTGACTTCAAGGTAATCGAATTCAACAAAGACTCAAAGAGAATTATCCTTTCTCACTCTCGCATCGCAGAGGATATCGTGAAGGGCGAACAGCGCGCTTCCAAACCCTCCAAGAAGCAGAACCGCAAGCAGGAAGAAGAGGTAGCAGCTCCTTCAATCGAGAAGACCACTCTCGGCGACCTCTCCGCTCTCCAGGCTCTCAAAGAGCAACTTGCCAAGGAAGGTAAATAATCCGAATTCAATAAACAACAAAAACAATAACAAATCATGAAAAAGTTTCTTTTCTGCGCTGCTGCCGTAGCTATGCTCGGCCTCGCATCCTGCTCTTCCAAGAGCGAATCTGCTGCTGACACTGCAGCTCTCGACACTAACCCCACTCCCGACACTGTAATCGCAGTTCAGGAAGAAGTAGTAGAAGTTGACTCCGCTAACCAGCCCGTAGCTGAAGCTGCAGCTGCTGAAGTGACTGAAGCTGTTGCTGCTGACTCCAACAAGTAAAAAATTCTTAGCGAAATAGTAAGATTCCTCCGCAAAAATTTTGCGGAGGAATTTTTTTTCGCTACCTTTGAAACTGAATTGTGAATATCAGGCAGCTCCTCGGCGTAACTTTACGCCGCCTTGCATGCTGAGATTCTGATTATCACATCCTTACATTCAGACTGATCTCTTTTTGACCCATATGTCCAAATCGCTTCCATATATCTTCCGGACTAATCTGCGAATGATAGTCGGCGCCGCTATTCTTACGATGGCAGCACTATTACCGTTCGCGGCTGAATCAGCCCCCGGAAAATGGGAGCAGGTAAAGACCGAACGCTCCGATACGCGCACGGTCGCCAAGGATTCCGACACTGAAATCAAGGCTGCCCGCGGTGTAGTCGTGGTCAACAGCACGAAATCAGTGCAAGTCAAGATATATACCATTCTCGGACGCCTTGTCAGCCGCGATACTCTCCCGGCCGGCACTTCCCAGATCTCCATCCAGCCTCACGGAGTCTACATCATAAAGATCGGAGACCTGACCTGCAAAGCGGCCCTCTAACATGAATTAATAAAATATCTAACCATAAATCATCATCAAGAAAACATGACACCCGCAAATCTTGATTGGGCGAACCTGACGTTCTCCTACACAAAAACAGATTATAACGTCCGTTGCACATACAAGAACGGCGAATGGGGTCCGATTGAAGTATCCGACTCCGAGTATATCCCTCTCCATATCGCAGCCTCATGTCTGCATTACGGACAGGAATCTTTCGAAGGACTTAAAGCTTTCCGTGGCAAAGACGGAAAAGTCCGCATCTTCAGAATGGAAGAAAATGCAAAACGATTCATCCGCTCAGCTGAAGGAATCAGCATGCAGCCCATGCCGGTAGAACTCTTCTGCGAAATGGTAAGAAAAGTCGTTAAACTCAACGAACGCTTCATTCCCCCTTACGGCACAGGCGCTTCCCTCTATATCCGTCCGCTGGAGATCGGCGTTACTCCTCTGGTTGGCGTTAGCCCGGCTACTGAATATATCGTCATCATGCTTGTAACTCCCGTAGGGCCTTACTTCAAAAACGGATTCAAACCGATCAAGGTCTGCATGAGCCGCGAATACGACCGCGTTGCTCCCAAGGGCACAGGCTCCATCAAAATCGGCGGCAACTACGCCGCTTCCCTCAACGCCGGCCAGATGGCTCACTCCAAAGGCTATGGCAATATGCTCTACTTCGATCCTAAAGACAAGACTTATATCGACGAATGTGGCGCTGCCAACTTCTTCGCTATCAAGGATAATACATATATCACTCCCGGCTCGGAGACTGTGCTCCCCTCCATTACCAACATGAGTCTCGAAGTGCTTGCCGAGGACCTCGGAATGAAAGTAGAACGTCGCCTTTTCAAGGTTGATGAATTCAATGACTTCGAGGAATGTTCGGCTTGCGGCACCGCTGCTGTCTGCTCCCCCATCGGTCAGATCGACGACCTCGATACCGGCGAATCCTACAAATTCGGCAAGGAAGGGGAAGCCGGCCCGATGACTACCGCCCTCTATAATAAACTCCGCGCCATTCAATATGGCGAAGAAGAGGATATCCATAACTGGTGTGAAGTCCTCGACATCTGATTCTTATAAGATAACGATAATATAGACCAAACAGGCGGATTCCCTGACTTGCAGGCGAATCCGCCTGTCGTATCCAATATTTTACAGATGTTAAATCTTGATATTCCCGACAATGATTCCGTCGGGAGCCTCATAGACAGATATTATCCTTCCGGAGAGGCTCTGCGCGAGATATTGCTGACTCACTCCCATTGCGTTGCGGAAAAAGCGCTGCGATTGGCGGATGACTATGTGATGAAGCATCCCGAAGCCCCACGCCCCGACAGGCAATTTATAGCGGAAGCCGCCATGCTTCATGATATCGGCATCCAATCATGCGATGCTCCCGGCATCTACTGCTACGGCACCCTTCCATATATCTGCCATGGAGTGGAAGGGAGTCGCATACTGGCCGAAGACGGCCTGCTACGCCATGCTCTGGTCTGCGAGCGCCATACGGGATCCGGTCTTTCCGCTGAAGAAATTGAGGAGGAAGCCCTTCCACTCCCCGCCCGCGACATGCTCCCGGTCAGTATTGAAGAGAAGATAATCTGCTATGCCGATAAATTCTTTTCGAAAAACCCCGAATCGCTCACCGAAGAAAAAGACCTTTCCTCAGTACGAAAATCCATCTCAAAATTCGGAACTGCACCGCTTCAGAGATTAGATGATCTTACCGCGTTATTTTGAGCTTATTAGACTTTTTTCACATTCTATCCCAAAATTTTTTACTAATTTTGCAGATTGAATGAGACGATGGCTACCCTACATAATTCTTCTTTCCGTCATGACAATTGTCATGGCGCATCCTGCTGCTGACCTCCGGCCGCAGGCGGGGGATATTGCATCGTCTCAGGACCAATCAAATACGCCGGGGCAATCTGCCCTGCAAGGAATCAAACGCCAATCGCTCAAAGCCTCATCTGCCAAAGACTCCATATCGCCGATATCCAACCCTCGACTGACCGATCTACCTCAATCGACACCGACTGATTCAACCTCAGCAGATTCAAAGGCAACTCCGGAGGACACCATTCCGACCGACCGCCAACGCATCACCCGACTCAATGTCGAGCAGCAAAGCAACGATCTGACGGCAGCCGTCACATTTTCCGCCAAAGACTCCCTCGTACTCATAGGTCAGAATTATGCTTATCTATATGGTGATGGTGAAGTAGAATATGAATCCTTCAAACTCAACGCCGCGGAAATAGAAATGGATCTCGATTCAGCCACAGTAGCTGCTAATGGAGTCAGAGACTCTCTCGGCAAACTGACCGGCAATCCTATCTTTGCCGACAAAGGGACTACCTATGAATCGGAGACGATGCGCTATAATTTCAAATCCGAACGGGGAATCATCACCAATATCATAACCGAGCAGGGAGAAGGATTCCTCATGGGAGGACGCACCAAGAAAAACGCCGACGGATCTTTCTACCTTGAAGACGGGAAATATACGACTTGCGATGATCACGATCATCCTCACTTCTATTTTAAGATCACGCGCGGCAAGATGCGTCCGAAGAAAGATGTCGTGACAGGGCCGGCCTATATGGTGCTCGCCGATGTCCCGCTCCCTTTGGCACTGCCATTCGGCTATTTCCCATTTTCAAAGGATTACTCTTCCGGCATCATCTTCCCATCTTTCGGAGATGATTATAACCGGGGCTTCTATCTTAGAGACGGAGGCTACTACTTCGCCATCAACGACAATGTCGACCTCGCATTGAAAGGTGAGATCTATACCAAAGGATCATGGGGAATCTCCGCTTACTCCAATTATGTCAAGCGATATAAATTCCGCGGCACTTTCGATATATCCTACCTCACATCCATCTACGGCGACAAAGGAATGCCTGACTATTCGAAGCAGACCAACTTTCAGGTAATCTGGAGTCATTCAATGGATCAGAAAGCCAATCCGAATCTGAGTTTCTCCGCATCGGTCAACTTCACTACCTCAGGATATACGCGTAATGACCTCAACTCCTACTACAACAGTGCGTTTACCGAAAACACTAAGTCTTCAACCGTCAATCTGACCTATCGCTTCCCCAACTCAAAATGGAGCGTGGCGGCCAATGCCAATATTTCACAACGCACCCAGGATTCCACTCTATCCGTCTCCTTCCCCAACGTCACAGTGACATACGCTCAGAATGCTATTTTCAAACGCAAGCGCTCTGTCGGAGGTGAAAAATGGTATGAGAAAATAAGGCTGTCATATACCGGTCAGTTTCAAAACTCCTTGACCGCCCAGCAAAACCAATTCTTCAAGAAATCTCTAATCAATGATTGGCGCAACGGCTTCAAGCATTACATTCCCATTTCGGCTACATTCTCTATCTTCAAGTACATCAACGTCTCCCCTTCCGTGACTATCAACGACCGAATGTACACCTCAAAGATCCGCCGCCAATGGGATCCGAATGTCAACGCTGAAGTCTGCGACACAACTCATTCTTTTTATAATATTTTCGACTTCAATGCTTCCGTGTCTTTAGACACCAAGCTCTATGGGTTCTACCAGCCGATGAAATTTTTGGGCGACAAGGTCCAGATGATTCGCCACGTCCTCACACCGACCATATCTCTCTCCGCATCCCCCGACTTCTCGGCTCCCGGATGGGGAATATTCGGCAGCTATAACTATCTCGACCGAAACGGAGTCCAGCAGACTCATCGCTACAACTACTTCTCGCACGGCATATTCGGAAGCCCGACGGCCGGCAAATCAGGAGTGATTTCAGTAAACCTGGCGAATAACCTGGAGATGAAAGTCAAATCCGACAAAGACTCGACAGGAGTAAAGAAAATCTCCCTCATCGAGAATTTCTCAATCGGGCAGAGTTATAACTTCGCAGCCGACTCAATGCGCTGGAGCAATCTTTCAACCTCAATCATGCTCCGACTCGTAAAGAATTTCAATCTCAATCTAAACGCTTCCTGGGATCCGTATACTTATCAGTTATCCTCCTCCGGATCTCCGGTCCGCGTCAATGTCCCCCGCTGGAAAGCCCATAAGGGCTGGGTCAAACTGGCCTCTACCGGCACATCATTCTCCTATACTTTTACCAACGCTACGTTCCGACGGCGTAAGGAGACTTCATCCGGCGACGGTAATTCCGACGGTAACGACGACCCGATCAATAATAATGACATGTCGGAAGAAGAGGCATTTACGGGCGACGGCGGCGATGCTGATTTCAAGCAGAGAGTCGCCATGAGGCGCGCCAACGCCAGAAAACAGCAGGAAGACGCCGACGCCGACGGATATGCAAAATGGGAATGTCCGTGGAGCCTTACTCTCAATTACTCCGTCAACTACGGCTACGGAGACTTTAATTACGAAAAACTCGACTATCGGGGGAAATGGACCCAGAATCTATCCATATCCGGCAATATCCGCCCTACAAAGGGGTGGAACTTCTCCATGTCGGCCTCCTATAATTTCGACACCCATAAGATAGCCTATATGAACTGCACGATTACCCGCGACCTGCACTGCTTCACTATGTCAGCGTCATTCGTGCCGGTAGGTCCGTATAAGTCATATAACTTCCATATTTCCGTCAACTCCTCGATGCTTAAAGATCTTAAATACGACAAAAGATCATCTTCGAGCAACGGCATAAATTGGTATTAGAGTCGGCTTCCATTAGTTGCCCTGTTGCTGAATATATGCCGAACTACTATTTTTAACGGAAAAATTCCTCCGGATAAGGGAAGTTTCAAAAATATTTGTTAACTTTGTAACGATATGCCCGATTCCCCTTCGGC
Organism: Muribaculaceae bacterium; assembly: GCA_029057985.1. Lineage (GTDB taxonomy): Bacteria > Bacteroidota > Bacteroidia > Bacteroidales > Muribaculaceae > Lepagella. The sequence continues at coordinate 25,013 of JAIDYR010000024.1, forward strand.
TCTGATAGCCGGAATCCAACAAAAGATAGCCCGCCTGGCTGAAAAACGCGATGAGGCTCAAGCTAAATGCTACGCTCTCGAAGCACGCATCGAAGCTCTTGAGGCAGATCTGGCCGAACGCGACAGTCAACTTCAGCAAGCAAATCTCGAGATTGAATTCCTTACGCTCTCACATCGTCTGGCAGACTCCCCCCAGGCTCTTGCCAATGCCCGAAAGACCATATCGAGGATTATCAGAAAAGTCGACGCTGCGATCGCGCTGATTAAATCCGATCCCGCCGATCTTTAACAGCCGAGCATCTCCCTGCTCTCCTTCCTCCATGAAGGAGAAATGAATGAGCGGCTATAACTTATCGCTCCGCGATGACTACGAACAGAGACAACGTCCAAATTGAAATCATCATAGCCGGAGAGCCCATAAAGCTCACCGTCCCTTTCTCACGACAGGATAGCGTCCGAAAATGCGAAAAAGATCTTAACGCCCTCTATTCCGACTGGCGCGCGAAATTCCCGCGAAAAACCCAATCAGAATTAATGGCTATGATAGCTTATCAGTACGCATCCTTTTTTCAGGAACTCTCCGAACGCTATGCAGCGATCACATCATCACTGCAACTCACTTCGGAAAGTCTTGACGATCTGCTGAGTTCGAAGTCATCTCGTCGCGACGACGAATTAAAATGACATTTCACTTTGAACTCTAAATATATATCATGTCAACAACAATCGGTATAGTCTGCCTTATTGTAGGATTGGCGATCGGCTGGTTTGTAGCCCTTACCCAATCCCGCAAATCCGCGCAGTCTAAAGCAAATATTATCATCGACGAAGCCTCCCGCGAAGCTGACGTCATCAAGGAAAAGACCCTCCTGAAAGCTCGCGAGGAGGAAATGAAAATTGTAGGCGACGCCGAGCGCGCAGCGACCCAGCGCCTGTCGAAAGTTCAATCAGCTGAAGCGCGTGCGAAACAGCGCGAGATTCAACTCAACCAGACCCAGCAGGATCTCAACCGCAAAAAGAAGGAAATCGATGCCCGCGCATCATCCCTCGATTCCAAGGAGAAGAATATCGATGCCCGCCATAAGGAACTCGACACTCTGGTCAATGACGCCCGCACTGAACTTGAACGCATCTCGGGCCTTTCTGCCGATGAAGCACGCGAAAAGCTCGTGGAATCCCTTAAGGACGAAGCCAAGACTCAGGCGCAAGGTTACATCAACGATATTATCGACGACGCCAAACTGACCGCTTCTAAGGAAGCCAAGCGCATCGTCATTCAGTCAATCCAGCGGGTCGCAACAGAGACGGCAATCGAAAATTCAGTCACGGTCTTCCATATCGACAACGATGAGGTCAAAGGCCGCATCATCGGCCGGGAAGGGCGCAATATCCGCGCGCTTGAAGCTGCTACGGGCATCGAGATTATCGTCGATGACACTCCGGAAGCGATTGTCCTTTCAGGATTTGATCCGGTGCGCCGCGAGATAGCCCGCCTGGCTCTGCACCAGCTCGTTGTCGACGGACGCATCCATCCGGCCAGAATCGAGGAAGTAGTGGCAAAGGTGCGCAAGCAGGTCGAAGAAGAAATAATCGAGACCGGCAAGCGTACAGCCATCGACCTGGGTATCCACGGACTTCATCCCGAGCTTATCCGAATGGTCGGAAAAATGAAATATCGCTCCTCCTACGGACAGAACCTTCTGCAGCATGCCCGCGAGACTGCCAATCTCTGCGCTGTCATGGCATCTGAACTCGGGCTTAACCCGAAAAAAGCCCGTCGCGCAGGACTTCTGCACGATATAGGCAAAGTACCCGACGACGAACCTGAGTTGCCGCACGCTATGCTCGGAATGAAACTTGCCGAAAAATTTAAGGAAAAGCCGGATATCTGCAATGCCATAGGAGCCCACCACGATGAAATCGAAATGACTTCGCTCCTCGCACCCATCGTGCAGGTCTGCGATGCGATATCAGGCGCTCGCCCGGGTGTGCGCCGCGAAATAGTCGAAGCATATATCAAGCGCCTTAATGATCTTGAGCAACTCGCTCTATCATATCCGGGCGTCATAAAGACTTATGCTATCCAGGCAGGTCGCGAATTGCGCGTCATCGTCGGAGCCGACAAGATCACCGATGAAGATACAGAACGCCTGTCAGCAGAAATCGCCAAGAAGATTCAGGATGAGATGACTTATCCCGGTCAGGTAAAAATCACTGTAATCCGCGAGACTCGAGCTGTAGCCTTCGCCAAATAATACTGCCGCATGAAGAAAAATACAGATCTTCGCGGCACTCTCCATGTCACTGACTGGCTCTCCGACATAAGCTATATCCGGGAGGATGAGGAGACGGAAATCGTGCAGGTTCTTTTCAAAAACACTCGCGCGGCTTTCTTCCGTAATCCCGACCGGATTCCCTTGAAAAAAGGAGATTGGGTGACTGTAGAGGCATCTCCGGGCCACGATATAGGGCGCGTCATGCTGACCGGTCCGCTCGTCCATCTCCAGATGAAGAAGGCCGGCAATGTCAAGGACTCTGATATTAAGAAAATATTCCGCAAGGCCTCGGAAGCCGACATTCAGAAGTTTGAAGAAGCAAGATCCAAGGAGCATACTACCATGATCCGCTCCCGCCAGATCGCGGCCGACCTGGGACTCAATATGAAGATCGGCGACGTCGAATATCAGGGCGACGGAATGAAGGCTATCTTCTATTATATCGCCGACGAACGCGTCGACTTCCGCAAGCTCATCCGTATTCTGGCGGATACATTCAAGGTCAGAATAGAGATGAAGCAGATAGGCGCCCGTCAGGAAGCCGGGCGCATCGGAGGAATCGGACCTTGCGGACGTCCGCTATGTTGCTCCTCCTGGATGTCGAGGTTCGTCAGCGTCGGCACCGGCGCCGCCCGCATCCAGGATCTTTCGATGAATCCTCAGAAACTTGCCGGACAATGCGGTAAACTTAAATGTTGCCTGAATTTCGAGACAGACACATATGCTGAGGCCTCGAAAGATTTCCCCCCGAAAGATGCAGTGCTCGTCACTATGGATCAGGAATACTTCCAATTCAAGACCGACATTCTTGCAAGGACCATTACTTATTCCACTGACAAACACGCTGCCGTCAATCTGGTCACGATCTCTACCGACCGCGCCAAAGAAATCATCGAAATCAATAAACGCGGAGAAAAACCGGAGCAACTTGAAGCCGAGAAGGTAGCGGCCCCGCCACGGCAGGAATACGTTGAACTCGTAGGACAGGATTCACTGACCCGCTTCGACAAAAAGAAAAAGAAGAAAAAAGGGAAGCAGCAATCCGAACTAAAGAAAGAGAATCCCTCACGCAAGCAGAAAGAGGCATCGGAGCGCAAATCAAAAGACAACTTAAAGGATAATTCCTTAAAAGAAGGGCTCCGTCAGAAATCAAAGGATAATCGTGATTCCGGCCGAAAGAAGAATCCTAAAGATGGCGCGCAAGCCAACTCTAAAGATTCCGACCGGCAAAAATCTCAATCCGAAGGTCGACCGAAGGCTAAAGATGGCAATTCAGTCAAGGAGCACCGGATTGATCAGCCCAAAGCAAAGGATAACAATTCTCAGAAGCCAAAACGTAATAAAAAGCCTGCTTCACGAAAAAGCCGACAGGAAGTAACGGACAATCAACCCGTGCCTGACAATTCCGGGCCTGTCAGGAAACAGTATGGAGCTATCCCCGGTTCCGAAAAGAGCCAACGTAAATAACCCTATCGACTGTATTCTCGAATCAGCTTGAATCCGATGATATGAGATTACGCTTCCATGACATATCAATTATCATAGGCATCCTGTCGCTAATAACGGCGACAGGATGTCGTGATGATATAAAATGGAGTGAATCGCGGAAGATATCATCTGAAGGATGGACTCCCGATCAGGTAATCGAATTCAATCTTGATCCGGCGGCATATCAGCCGAAGCCTGAAAATCGCTTCGCAGAATTGACGGCCAGAGCCATGGGAGATACTCTTCCCCGCTGTCTTGGAAATTATCAGGCTGTCCTGGCTGTCAGATATCTGGATAAATGTAATGTCGCCCGACTCGACCTGATAATCGAGAAAGCCGGACTTGACGAATCCATTGTCACGGATACCCTCCGCATCCCCCTCTATTACGATGACGGAAATCCCGTCGGAAAAGGGAGGCTGGGAATTTTCGAGGCATCTGTCGTCCTGCCGGGATTCCGTGTAAGCAACGGAACTATACTGTCATTGCGGCCGGCGACTGATACCGACACAATCCGCGGCATATCCGATATTACTCTTCTTCTTAGCCAAAACCCTGAATCGCAAGAAATATAATTATTTTTCCTGAAAGATTTTAAGACCCAATTTTAAAAATTATGCGTAAGATTACTTCAGATATTACTTTCATCGGCACTGACGATGATAACCTCGACCTCTTTGAAGCTCAGTACCCTCTGACATCCGGCATTTCTTATAATTCTTTCATTATTCAGGATGAGAAGATTGCAATCGTAGATGCCGTCGATATCAGGAGAATCGATGACTGGATCGCCAATATCGACTCTATTCTTCACGATGGGACTCAGCCCGACTATCTCATCATCCATCACATGGAGCCGGATCATTCGGGTGGAGTACGCACTCTGCTTGCCAAATATCCTGATCTTAAAATAGTCTGCACCCGCCAGGCCGCGGCAATGCTTGCGAATTTCTTCGAAGATATCGATTTCTCCGATAATGTGATGACCGTAGCCGACGGCGAGACGCTTTCACTCGGACGCCACGAACTTAAATTTCTGACTGCTCCAATGGTGCATTGGCCTGAAGTCATGATGACAGTCGATCTGACGGAAGGGATTCTATTCTCTTCAGATGCATTCGGATCTTTTGCGATGTCATCTTCCGTAGATGCATGGCCTACGGAAGCCCGCAGATATTATTCCAACATTGTCGGACGCTTCGGGGCCAATGTCCAGGCCATTCTCAAGAAAGTAGGCGCTCATGATATAAAGATGATAGCTCCGCTTCACGGTCCGATACTATCTGAAAATCTTGATTATTATCTGGGACTCTACGACAAATGGAGTCGCTACCAACCGGAAGATCGCGGAGTGCTCGTACTCTATGCCTCAATCTATGGAGGGACTGCCGACGCTGCCCGCCGACTCGCTTCCATGCTTGATAGAGCCGGAGCGGGCGATGTCGTATTGATGGATCTCTGCCGCCATGACGTCTCATACGCTCTGGCTGAGGCCTGGCGACTTTCCGGACTTATGCTCTGCTCAGTGACCTATGATGCCGATGTCTTCCCCGCAATGCATAATTTCCTCCATCATATAGAGCAAAAGAAACTGACCGGACGATACATCGGCATAATGGGCAACGGATCATGGGCGCCCGCCGCAACTCAGGTAATGACAAAGGCGATAGAAGGGATGAAGAATATGGAGATTCTCCAGCCCGTCATCACTCTCAAGAGTCGTCTTCATAAAGCTGACATTCCTGATCTTCTCCAACTTGCAGACGCTTTCTCAAAGGAAAATTTGTAATCATTCGTTTTCTGTAATCTTTCATTGAGGATGACAGCGTTTTACACTATTCTGCTGCTTATAATATCCAACATTTTCATGACCCTGGCTTGGTATGGCCATCTGAAAATGCAGGATCTGAAATGGATATCGAATACTACGCCTCTGGTGATCGTTGTGCTGATATCCTGGGGAATCGCCCTTATGGAATATTTCTGTCAGGTCCCGGCCAACAGGATGGGGTTCACCGGCAACGGAGGCCCCTTCTCCCTTATGCAGCTGAAGGTCATCCAGGAGGCGATCACATTGGTGATCTTCACGGTCTTCACCGTAGTATTCTTTCGCGGCGAAACCCTCCACTGGAATCACTTCGCTGCATTCGTATGTCTTATTATGGCGGTCTGGCTCGTTTTCCTGAAAACTTGATGTGATATGACGTTTGTTAGACTCATTGCGGTTACGATTCTGGGCGCGACCCTGCTTATCGCAGGCAGTTGCTCCGGAAATAACTCAAAGGATGAAATCGCCGACTCTTTGACTATGGCAAAAGAGTACACTCCTGATTTCTATCAGGAATGGCACCGCGCATCAAAACTTGAGTTCGCTTCGATGACTGTCACCAAGACAGTGACGACCGAGCGCACTGCATGGTATAAAGTCGGGGAGCGGATAGCTGTCTATTCCTTTGATATCTATCTCAGGGCATTCGTAGATATGGATAAGCTTCAGCCCTCTGACATATCGGTAGATGATACTGACAGGGTGATCCGCATAAAGCTCCCTCCCGTGCAGTCCGAGATAGCAGGCCGAGCAAGCGAACTGAAAGAGGAATATGAAAATATAGGCATATTCCGCAGCCGACCCGATTCCCGCGAACGCGCAACTCTCAAAGAGAAGGCCAACGAAGACTTCCGTAAAGAATTCTCCAATAATCCTGTATATCGCCGCGAACTCGAATCTACAGCTCTGCGAAAGGCTCATGCCTATTTCGAAGCTCTTGGAGAAGCCGCGGGGTATCGCGTCGAATTTGTCGACGATGCTTTGCCTGTTAAGAAAATAGAACGATAAGATAATATCATCTCACGTTGAAGACACTCCGCAATTATATCATACTCATCCTTATTATCTGCGCTGCCGGCGCAGGCATCTATCTCTGGCTGCGCTCACGTCTTCCGGAGCCTCAGGAGAAAATCACTATAGAGGAAGGGAAGATCGTCGATCTGCGGCCGATCGCGGATCTATGCGCAATGCAGATATATCGGGAGACTTTCGTCAGCGACACTATAAATAACCGCGTTATCTACGGAATCCAGAAGCAACAGGCCCGAATCTCTTTCGACATCGAGGACTTTCCCGCTCAGGTTAAAGCCGCGGTGCTACCCGGCGATTCTGTAGCCGGAGATACTCTCCGGCTGAAACTGCCCAAAGAAAAAGTTGAAGTATTTGAATCGACCGAACCCAACTCCTGGAGAGTAATAGACACAAAGAGCCTGCGCCTATTCGAATCCTCAAAGATGACTCAGGCCGAAGAAAACATGGCGAAACGCCATGCTATAGAACGCACACGCAAGAATCTCTATAAGGATGGTTCAGTAATACGCGCACGCCACGAAGCTGCCGTAACTCTAACCCGGATGGCTTCGGCTATGACCGGACGTCCGGTTATTGTTGTTGAATGATTTCAGGCAATCAATCGGAGATCATGTAAGATTAGCAATCAATCATTTTCGGCGGAATAGTTCAGGAATACGAGATAATCCCCATCAGCCCGAATCGTGAAACTATCGGCGATAGTCTCATTGAGCGTCCCCTCCCACCAGTTACGAAAATCCCTCAACGGCCAGCGCAGGCCCTCCGATGACATGCAGGAGGCGCCGAAATTGAATACCGAGATTTGAGTGCCGGGGGGACAGTGAAATTCCCTGTCGCCATTGACGGCGATAAAGACTCCATAGTCGGTATAGGCCCGGGCATCGATTCCTCGACGGAGATATTCTATCAGAAGACTTATATTTCCAAGAGTATGATCCTCTCGCTTACCGGTCGCTCCGAGGATTGCGATCTTCCTGATCCCTTTTGAATAGAGATATCTGACTGATTTAGTCTGGTCATTCGTATCCTGATCAGGAAACTTACGCAGGATATCGGCATGAAGTCTTCGATTCTCCGAAGATATAGAATCGCAGTCTCCTACTATTCGCCATGGGCGCCGGCCCGATAGAAGATACCTGTCGGCGGCTCCGTCGCAACAGACAATTCTGTCCGTCCGGCGTAACATTTCCAACGCCGTCTCTTGCGAAGGAAATTCCCCGGCATCTACCACTACCGCCTCCGGCCAAAAATCAATTATGGTATTCATTGCATTCTCTTTTAATTCTTAATCCCGACAGATAAACGGCGCTTGATCATTTCCCCGTCTTCCATACAAAAGACTTACGCTTCAGAATGCCGATGATGAAGATAACGCCCAGAATCCCGGCATTCAGGAAATATGGGAAATTGGCCGAATGATTATCGAAGACCCATTGGAAGAATTCTACGACTACCGGCAGGCAGGCTATTGCCACATAATTACCTGTCAAGGTATAGGAGAAATACTTTGTCGAGGCTTCCTTATTTGGAGCGAGCTGAGTCGTCTTATTATAAATTATCGGCTGGAAGAATCCATAGCCGAGTCCAATCAGCAATACCCCTATAATATAAGTGCTCATTGTATGCATGAATCCCATTACGAGCAATCCGGCAGTCATTATCAGGATGCAACCATACAATGCCGTGCGTCCCAGCAATCTCACGTAGGGAGTAAGACTGAATCCTCCGATCATTGCTGTCACATAGAACATGGCGGTTGCCACGCCTACCTGCGATGTAGAAAGGCCATAATGCTTCATCGTAAAGGGCAGATAATACGTAAAGACCATGGATGTGGCTGTCAGTCCGATATACAGCAATATGACGCCTCCCAGCATAAGGAGCGGACGCTTGAACCGGACTTCAGGAGTCTCCTGTTGATTCGCAATCTTGGTCTTGGCATCATTCCCATCGGATTTCCCCTCTTGCAGATGGCCTTTTATGAAACTGTTGGTCATAAACGGAAGAAGTAAGAGTGGAATTATCGGCACGAGATATACCAGGAATGCATCGTGCCAGCTACGCCCGGCAGCCCAACCGACGAAAATTGTGGCCAGAATGACTATGCCGTTGGATGTGCCGGATTTAAAACCGAGCACTTTGGCTTTCTGATCGCCATAAAACCATTCCGAAAGCAACCCGGCCGCAATCGGGACTATAAGACCGCAGCCTATACCGAGCAACGCTCCCAAACCTACGAGTAACGGCATCGAATCAGCGAAAAAGTAGAGTATGCCGGAGATAAGGAAGATCGATAGTCCGATTGCAAGGATTGCTGTCTGATTGCGCACGTTGGTAATTTTGCCGGATACGAGAATCATGGGTATGATTACGAGATTCGGCAGTAGAGTAAGCAACTGCAGTTCGAGGCGACTTGCATGCGGGAAAAGGTCGGCAAGCTTGCCGAGCAATGGCGAGACTGCTAATCCGGGAAGATTGACAGTCAGCGAAACAGACAGCAAAGCTATCAGAGAAATGAGAGGCAACGCCCCTCGCCCGTCAGATACATACTTCATAAGCGCAACAGTTTTAGTGATACTTCTTCCCCTTTTCTCCTTATTATAAATATATAACATTGCAAATGGACATAAAGATAACGCTTATGTGCAAAATATGAATATTTTCGTGGATATCTCTTTTTTGAAAATAATTTTGTATATACTCAAAGGTTTATTACCTTTGTAACTGAATCATTTCAAACCACCATATTGTAATATCGCCATTGCCATGATACAGGAAATTAAGGATTTTAACAGGAAATTTGTTGAGAACCGAGAGTATGAACGTTTTGCTACCAGCAAGTATCCGGATAAGAAGATTGCTATTGTCACTTGCATGGATACGCGTCTGATAGAACTGCTCCCCGCTGCATTGGGATTCCGCAACGGAGACGTGAAAATCATCAAGAATGCCGGCGCCACAATAGTTAATCCTTTCGACTCAACGATGCGCTCCCTGCTCATAGCTGTCTACGAATTGGGAGTAAATGAAATAATGGTTATCGGGCATACCGGCTGCGGAGTCCAGGGAATGGATGCTTCCGAAATGCTCCATCTCATGAAGGAGCGAGGAGTAAGCGAAGAACACATCACCCTGATGGAACATTGCGGCATCAATCTGCGCGAATGGCTTCATGGCTTCGAAGATACGGATGCCGCCATCCAGGAGACCGTAGACCTCATCGCCCATCATCCTCTTATGCCACCCGAAGGCATCAACGTGCAGGGCTTCGTCATGGACAGCTACACCGGCGAACTCCGCCATATCGAACCATAACATAGGCTATTATGCCATAGTATAACAGGTAAGGAGAGCGCTTCATTAGTATATGAAGTGTCCTAAATAAGCATTCCGCAAAACGCTTGTTTAGGACACATCCGGACTTTTATCTAACGTAGTGAGGAAGTTCTTCCGGGATGATCATGGAGAGTTCGACGAGACCTCCGGGCATTCCGTCGGCTTTTTTCCAGGTCGTCTGATAAATCATCTTTCTCTTCCCCTCTTTGGAAATCGTATAAGCATTGGATCCTCCCTCTTCAAGCAGCCTGCGGATTATCCCGCGCGAGCGATCGTTGTGGTAATCCATTATATTATGTCCGATAAGATCGGCCCCTCCGCGGGAGGCAAAAGTCTGACGCGAGCGTTCATTCATAAAGATTATCCGGCAGTCGCAATCGACAACGGTCACCGCACAGTCCATTCCATAGGCCCATTCGGGTAAAAATTCCTTTTCCATATTGAATTAATATTCTTAAGTAAATAAGTAAGTTCCAAAAATTAAACGATATTTGTGATTAAAATTACTTATCTAAATTTGCTTACTTTAAATTTTCAATAATTGTTCTCACTTGCATGGTTCCGATTTCGGAATTGTATCAATCTTTTTGTCGAGTCTGCGTCGGTTGAAGAAGGAGGCGGTAGCAAGAATAAACAGCAATGCTCCTGCACCTTGCAAGAACGCCACAAGATGAAAAGCGGCTCCGAATCCCATCCCTTCGGCAATGACGCCTCCCAGGAGAATGCCGATGCCCATCCCGAGATCCCATGATATGAGAATTGAAGAGTTGGCAGTGCCACGCTGATCATGCCGCGCTACATTGATAAACATATTGAGAAATGCGGGATACATCTGTCCGTTTCCTAAACCGATGAGCAGGGCAGCCAGATAGTAGGCCCATGGCTGAGCAATAAAAGCAAAAAGCGAATAGCCTACAAGAGATATGCATACTCCTAACGTAGCATTATGAGTCATCTTTCCGGCCCTCAGACTCTTAGCCCCAAAAAGGCGTGATATGACAAGTCCGGAAGAAAGCAGCATGAAGAAGATGCCTGTGCCGTCAGTGATATTCAATTGTTCCTTGCCGTAAATAGCCACATAATTACTCATCACTCCCCAGCACATCCCGAAGAAGCTGATGTTAAGAGCCAGAAGCCAGGCCCTACCGAGAAAGAAATGATCGAGGCTAAGTTTGGGTTTCCCGGTTTTTATCTCCTTGCGGGGAAGCCTTACACTCGTCGAACATAGAAATCCGGCCAATGCTATTATCAGCGACAGCCAGAAAAGGAGTGAGAAATTCGAAGTGGCATGATAGATATATATTCCGGCACTCGGGGCGACTGCCATCGCGATATTATTGCTGAGTCCATAAAAGCCTATCCCCTCATTGCGCCGCTCTGAGGGCAAGACGTCGATAGCCGCAGTGCTGTTGGCAACCGTAGCGGCTCCGAACGGTATGCCATGAAGCGTCCTGACGATTGCGAACATCAACAGGGTGCCGGCCCCGATATAACCCGTGAAACAGATGAAAAAAAGGAGAAAGCAGAGTGTCAGCACCCGCTTTCTGTCAAAAGAATCCACCACAAAACCGCTGAACGGCCTGACCAGAAGGGTCGCGATCACATACCCTGACAATACGAAGCCTATCATATCCTTATCAGCATCAAACTGCTCATCGAGATATAACGGAAGTAGCGGAGTAAGGAGATAGAATGCAAAAAAGAGAAGAAAATTGCACGTCATCACCTTGATATACTCCTTATTCCAGAGCTTTGCACCTTTCATATCGTAACTTTGCAATCCTAAGTAAGTTCTAAAAATTAAGCGCTATTTGTGATTAAAATTACTTGAACAATAAAACTCGTTCTTTTTGGCTGCTGTGAGCTTGTCAGTCAATCGCATACGGAGTATGCTCCTTCCTTCCGCACTCAAATCAGCTCAAAAATAACTTCCTTTTATATGTTCATTAATTTTTCTCACTTACTTAAAGTTATAACTTTATCATTGCAAAGTTACTATTTTCTCCCCGAAAATCCCCATTCCTTAACATAAAAATCTCCCGCGATTATATAAAATATTCCCCTTGTCTTGTCGGATTATATTATCTCGAAGACAAGGGGAGTCTCATTCATATTGCCATAATTTCTGTCGACGGCCGACATGGGATGCCCATGTTACGAATATCAAAAATATTGGCTTCAGCTACGGCGGGAGTAGCCGCTGAGCAGCAATCGGTGATTACCGTAGTGTTGTAGTCAAGTCCCATCGCATCTACGGCGGTAGCCCGGATGCAGTTAGGATATTGAGTCCCGGTCACATAGACGTTCTTAACTCCCAATCCACGCAACACGATATCCAGGTCCGTAGCAAAAAATGCGCTGAAGCGCTGTTTCGTGATCTTGATATCTCCCTCTTTAGGGGCGATAGCATCGGGGATAGCGGCTCCGAAGCTGCCCTCTATTCCGAAAGGTTTGCCTTCTTCGAAGAAATGACGACGGAAAGACTCCGCGTCAATACCCGACGGCCTGTGAATGCGATAAATATAGATTACCGCCCAATCATTAGCCCGGCCATAGTCAAGAAACTTTGCTATTGAAGGCAACGTAGCAGCCGCTCCTGCTACGTGCATCGGCGACGATGGTAATACCCAATCATTCTGCATATCCACTACCAGGATTGCATTCTCGGCATGAGTCAACATGCCATCTATCTTTTTATTCATTATTTCGTTTTTAAGTAAATTCTATGCATGTTATTTAATACGTAACTGCCGGAAATTAAACGACATTTGTGAAAATATCTGGAATATGTCATTTAATTTCTTACTTATATGTACTTGTAGTTATATAACGATATCGGACATTGATAAGTTCCAATCAAAGTGGCAATATTCAGAACGGAGGATTACTCTCAAAACTATAGACCATGCCGTCAAGAGGAAATGTAAACTCGATATGTCGGGCATGAAGGTGAAGGCGTTGTGAATTAGAGCCGGCTCTGAAGCCATATAACCTATCCCCGACAATAGGAATTCCGAGACCTTGTTGCGATGCCGAATGGACTCTGAGTTGATGAGTGCGCCCGGTTAGGGGATGGAAAATTACCCGGCTCCGTCCTTTCTCTATTCCGACAAATTCATACTCAGTCAATGCCTCTTTCCCTGACTCGAAATCTACTCGCTGACGCGGCCGGTCGAGCCAATCGGGGATCAGAGGCAAAGATATCTGACCACGCTCAGGCAAACGCAACGACTTGTAATCCCCGTCTAATTCCGCAATATATGTCTTAATCACTTTTCGCGTTGCGAAGAGTGATTGCATCGTTTTATAGGGGTGAGGACCAAATGTGGCGATTATCAATCCTGATGTGTCTTGGTCAAGTCTATGGGCCATCTTCACATCCTTTCCGGAATCATATCTCTGTTCGAGCCATTGCTGAAGAGAAGGAGCCACTCCCCTACCGGGCACTGAGAGCATCCCTGCGGGTTTATTGACAACGCAAAACCATTCATTCTCATAAATTATTTCAGGATCCCTAAACTCTATTTCTCTTTCTCCTTCGAGCGGAGGAAAAACTTTCAGACCCTGCAACATCCATCCGAGTACAGGACCGCACTTCCCCCGACAGGCCGGATAATGCTCTCCCTGGCGGCGCAATTCGCCATCTTTCGGTCTGCCATACCAATATTCGGCTATCGCTATCGGATGCAATCCCTTGAGATATGCTTCCTGCAATAATTTCGGCGCGCAACATTCTCCGGCGCCTGAAGGAGGAATCTTCATCGGATATCCGGAAAATATTTCACTAAGACTCCTGCTCTCTCCCCGCGCATTGAGCAATTTGAAATTATCAAACAGCCATTTCTGTAAATCTTCGGAACCCGAACGCCTCTTCTTTTTCATACGCAGCAAACGGACTTCGGCTTCCTTAAGCCTTTCTTCATAAGGCTTCAATTCTTCTCTCATTCGCTTCTTGAGTCTATGAAGTTCTGCTTTCTCAAATTGACTCTGACGTATCATGTCGGCCAGTTCCATCTCGCCTATGGTGCCGCTAAGGCGCCTGGAATCTCTCTCTAATTTCGATAAGCGACATTTCTCCTTATATGCGGCAACTTCAGCCTCCAGTCTTATCTTTTCGCTCTCATAGCCGTTCCGCTTTTCTCTTAACTCCCCCTCTTCAAATAAAGCTATCTCTTTATTTTGCCTTACGATATCGGCTTCTTTAGTCTTGAAATAACCATCCGGCTGAAGATAGTCGAATACCGGCCCTACAAATCCCGGAAAGTGAAAACCTCCGGCCCCCAATTGTCCGGAGAAAGCATATAAAGTATGCTCTTCCCCTTCTGAATCAGAGGCAATAAGCACTCCGAGCATCTTCCCCTTTTCCAATTCTTTACGGAATTCTTCTTCAGTGACGCTACGCTCCTTTATTTCGGATATTTTACGTATAAGGCATTGAAATGCCTGATCGCATTTTTCATCGGGGATATAGTCAAACGGATTATTCATCACTATTCCACTATATTAATAAATTTTCCATATCCCTCTTTCTCCATTTCCTCCAAGGGAATGAAGCGCAGGGAGGCCGAATTGATGCAATATCGTTGTCCTCCTTCCGAAATCGGGCCATCCGTATTGAGTCACTTCCCACTGCAATGGAGTAAGTCGCGCCCTAAGTTCTGCTTTATCATTTCCTTTTGCCTTTCTGTTTTTCACCTCCTTGAAGAGAGCCGGATCAATATGGCAGTAGCCATCCGGATTCTTATAAAGATATTCCTGATCAACATAATATATGCCCGTACGATATTGAGTGCCGATATCATTCCCCTGCCGATTGAGTGTAGTCGGGTTGATACTTCTGAAATATATCATCAGTAATTCAGTCAGGCTGACTGTAGCGTCATCATAGACAACTTCGACAGCTTCGGCAGCTCCGGTGCGTCCGGAGCAAACCATCTCATACGTCGGATCTGCGATCCTGCTGTTAGCATATCCCGCCACAGTCTTTTCCACTCCTTCGATCAAGGAGAAGAGATGATCCGTCCCCCAGAAACATCCTCCTGCAAAATATATAGTCTTTTTCATATTGCCTTATTTATAATAGTTCATATTGCCCAGGTTACTACCCCCGCATAACGGTAAATACCATATATGCTACATAAAGAATAACCATTACTATACCATGAAAGCGATGCGGTCGGGAAATTTAGGTTCGGAAGGAAGGAAATCATCTGTCTGAAATGTGCGCAGTTGATTGATATCTGACATTCCGGATTCCAAAATACACCGCAGAAGTTGACCTCGTAGAGCCTTGAGCTTGCCGGCGTGAGGAGAGCGCACGGATTCCCCGTTTTGCTCTGTAAAATCTACTTTCCTGACTTTGGCAAATCTCTTTACCAATTTCCAGTCTATACATTTCGCCGCGTCTGCAGGAAGCAGATCGAGGACTTCAGTCTCACCTCGCGTTTGCAATGTTTTCACCAACGACACCGTGACTTGTCTGCGCCAAAAAGTTGAAACCACTTTATCATCAGGAGCAAGCCGCGCACTGAATTCCATACGGTAAGGCTTGATTATGTCGCGCGGTCGAAGCCAACCGTAGACAGAGGAAATAATTCTGACATTTGAATCGGCATTCTCTTTTGCCCTTTCTGATAGTCCCGTATAATCAAGATGCTTGAATACGATTCCGCTAAAGGCATCAATTGCCTGCCTGCCAATTGCCTTATTCGGAAATTCATAGGCCATCTCCTTTATATTGACAGCCATGCGTTCGCTCACTTTCATAGCTGAAGCGATCTCGCTTACCGGGAGATCCATGAGATGCTGCATAATACGATCGGCTTCACCATCATACTCGGGCCTTCTGTCAGTGAATAATTCCATAGAAATTTCTCTCTGATCTTTCTCCATCGTCTTTGCCTCAGCAATCAGTATAATCATAACTTTTTAAAATCGTAAGCTCATTCAATGAATATTCTTATCCCTACTTCAGGAATTATCAATTAATTTGGATTGGGCATTGAGGTGAGATTAACATTATTCTTAAATTTCTTATCAACTTCTTCAATATGCGAAGCCAACCTATCAAGCAGACCGATATATTGATCTGAATCATATCCGTAATATTGCATGATATCGACAATAAGAAATGTGGTGGATTCTGTCAACCATTCGGTCCCGACCCTGCGCATCAGTCCGAAAAGCATCTTATTAGATGACATGATATCATTACCCGCCTGAATAAGCATACTGAAATTCATATCCGCATCCTCATATTTCATACCGTCGTCAAGATTACCGGATTTTGCCTTGTAAAAAAGTTGAAGTGAGCACAGGATTTCAGAACCATGATTATGTCCACGCATTTCATAGCATTTACAAACATCATACATCACCAATGTAAAAAGACGGGTATTGAAAGGTCCGAACTTAAATTTGTCGATTACAGTGATACCGGGTATTTGATACAGACTTTTAAGAAATTCTTTGTTTTTCTGAGCTTGCAACATAAAAGCTACAAACTCATCACATATCCCGGCACAATCATAAAACCCGCTAAGCGCTTTAGACTTGTTATACTCAATCTGCTCATAATCGGGTGTAGCCGGAGGCATATCCACATATTCCACATCAGAAATGATATCCGGCTTGCCGGCCTTTATAATCGCAAAAAACACGTTAACTATAAATAGACTGGCAAACACAGAAAAGAATACGAGCCATCCGGTCATATTATAATTTAACCCATAGACAAATACTAAAAGGATTATTGCGGCTATCACTATAAAAGAGATGCACCCTGCATGGAATTCCGAATCAGTAAAGGGTTCTTTTGCCATAGCTTTCAACTTCATTTTTACGACATTAACGTTATCATCTGCAATTTATTGCGAATTGAAATGAATTTCCTCTTCCCATTACCATCATTGACCTTATGATCGACAATTTTTAATATCAGGACTCGTTAATCAAATGAGTAAGTGAGACAAAACCGATGATACACATATGAATCTAAATATAGAAAAGACTGCCGACGGCTCGGTGACTCTTTACCGTGAGGACCTTGACGAACATTATCATTCCGTCAAGGGAGCATTGACGGAGAGTCTTCACGTATATATCGATATGGCTTGGCGTAAATTCGCAGAGCGACAGCGCTACTCTATTCGTGTCTTTGAAGTCGGATTCGGCACAGGGCTGAATGCCGCTCTGACTGCAAAGACAGCTCTTGACGAAAAAATAAAGACGGAATATTTCGCAGTTGAGTTGCATCCGCTCCCTTCTGAATTATCCTCAGCCTTGCTCGACAGGCAATTATTGGAATATGCCGGAGAATATCGATCGGTCAATTCAGCTCAATGGAATGTCGCAGTCGACATCAACCCTTATTTCACACTCCATAAAATATCGGCCGATTTACTCACCATGATTCTCCCGACTGAAATCAACGTCGTCTACTTCGATGCCTTCGCGCCGGAAAAGCAGCCTGAAATGTGGGAGGAGCAAATCTTTCAAAAAATTCACGATGCTATGGCTCCCGGCGCAATACTGACCTCTTACTGCGCCAAAGGATCCATCCGCCGGCTACTGCAGAATGTAGGATTCATTACCGAACGTCTCCCGGGGCCGCCCGGAGGCAAAAGAGAAATCCTCCGCGCCACTCGCAATGTTTCCTGACAAAAGATTAACTACAATCACTACCAAATCATCTCACGAAATTTTGAATTCAATTTCTATAAGATTCCCGCTATATTACTCCCAATCAATAATAAGCGGTACTTATACAAACATCGCATCCGCCCTACTTGCAGTTCTTAATGCTCATCCGAATATATCGGAATGTGATCCGGTATCAATCAGAAGCAGAATGAGTTGTGTGTCATTCTGTTCCCATACAAGTAGCCAATCCGGCTGAATATGACACTCCCAATTCCCTTGATAATTACCGGAAAGTTTATGTGCCCTATACACGGGGGTAAAATTTCTCCTCGCTCAAGTATTTTCAATACGTCACGTAGTTTTTCAATATCCAATCCTCTCTTAAAGCATTTCTTAAGAGACTTCTTAAATTTATTGGAATAGATGATGTTATATGTCATATTCCAAGAACTTGCTTAAACATATCATCGACACTGTCCGCATGGTGGACTCTTCCGGCTTTTACATCATCGAGAGCCTCATCGATTCCACATTTCTTGCGTTTGGAAGGTTTTGCAATACTCACCCCCTCAATTGCATTAAGAATCTTCTTAAGATGAGGGAGTATTGATTTGTCTTCTACATTGAGTGTTATCTGTGTCATAATTAATCTTCTTATACTGCAAAGTTAATAAAATTAATTTAATTTGATCGTTTATCCCCATAAAATTATCAAGTGCTATGGTTACCCTATCATATTTTGGGACAAAACTCAACAAAAAGGATATAAAAAAGTATTGAGCGGCCATATATCCTATGCTCAATACTTTTTTAAAGATTTATTTATGTGATTTCAATTAGAACCGGATAATGATTATAGACTCGACCGAAATCTGATTTACTCGGATTTTCCTCCGGAATATTCTTCCTCTATATGAAATAGTAATATTACGGAGGATTTTTTTACAAAAATTTTAGCGAAATTAAAGACTCAATCATTAGGATTTGAATTGAAAATGGCCAAGCAAACCAGATTATCTTAGGCTACAAAACACCAATGGCCAAACAAATAAATTTTTGCTTGACCATTGATTATTAACAGTTTATGCAAAGCAATCGCTTTAATATTCCTCCTCGTTGAAGAATATTATATTAACTAATAATCAACAACTTAACTGTTTTGGAATGTTATTTAGCCAAACAAACTTGAAGTACACTCCTATTTCCCAACTATCACAAAAAACTAAAATGAAACACCACAAAAAACTAAAACAAAGTACCGCAAAAAACTAAAATGAAACTCCACAAAAAACTAAAATAAACTTTGATAATAG
>JAIDYR010000025.1 GCA_029057985.1 Muribaculaceae bacterium
GTCGGGCCAAATTACGCCCCATCGAAGAGAAAATCCGAAAATCGGAGGAGTCTGCTAAAGAGACGCAAGCATCATTAAACAGACTGGAAAAAACTTCGAATCATCTTGCAACTCTCGCTATAGAATGTAGTGATAAATTATCGGATAAATCTCAGGCGCAGCCTTACGTAGATTATTTCTTGAGTCATATCGATTCTGTGCCGGATTCCTTTATCTTCAAATTCTGTAAAGAAAAAGATGTCATGAAAGCGTATGACAAGAAAGATCCGGTTCAGGAATTGGCTAAACTACGAAAAAAGTTTGTTGAGAATGAATTAAAGCATATCATGAAGGGAGACATGTCTTCCGGATTTATGCAGACTTTGCTCAACGAAGAAGTAGATAAAATCAATAAGCAACATCGGGAGGTTTCCGATAAACTAATCTCCTTGATGGAAGAAGATACTCGTCTGGGGAAAGAAAGGTCTAATATTAGATCTTATTATAGGATTTATAATTGGTCGGATATAACTCAAGGAGAACCGATCCCGGTAATCAAGGAGACTGTAGATTGGAAGCCGATAGATGGAGATATGCGCACTGTCAATCAACTGAAGCAGACTTATATCCTTCCATATGGAGATCCAAACGATCGGATGACATCCGGCAAGTTCGATGGATGGTTAGAGGATAAACTTTCAGTAGTTCCAAGCGGACCGAATATCAGTGACGTGCCGTATATGGATCAATACTCAGCAATAAAAGTAATAAGTGACAATGGCACGGTACCTGAGTTCATTATAAACGCTAAAGATCTGGAAGAAATTTCGCAGTTTGAGTTTAATAAGGAATATGGGCTTAACGTCAATATCACGACATTAAATGATATTTGGGATAAAAGCGGTCAATATAAAGATGGTGTTATCCTTACTTTCTTCCAAGATGAGTGGCAAGGAAGCAGTGATTATACCTGGATATTCGATGGCGCAAAATGGGTTAATATTTCCCCATCGAATCCGAAGTATATGACATTTGAGGAGTGTCAGTCACAAATGAATAAGTCCCCCAATCTGAGAGTATTTAATTCGCATGATCCGGAAGAAGCTTATGAAGTATTTTCAAATGTACAAATTTTTCCTGTTAAGCGTAGCTGGCTTAAGCACCTTGAATCCGACGATGCAGATGAAATGATTTATTTCAAAACTAAACCATATCTGTCGGAATTCGCAGTCCCGGCCAAAAACTATGCCGGCTATGAAGTACATAAAAATTTTGGTGGGCCCGGAGATGATGCAATAATGGTCGTATATGAAAAGGAGATATTCGGGAAAGGTATTGAAAAAACGTGCGACCTGTATTGCTACCATTGGGGAGGCCCTGAAGGATATTTACTCAATGGTAACGAATATGATATGTGTAATGCCTGGTTAAAAGTAGCAACCGGAGTCTATAACAATGACATTAAAAAATGGGAAGTAAAAAGATTACCGAGAGAATACTAATTAGTTATCATGCGGATGGATTTGTTAATGTTAGTTAAAAGATTAGTATATAGGCTAATTTATAGCGAAAATTTTAAAAAATATAAATATATTTGTAAAAAATTATAAATTCTATGAATATGAAGATTAAATTTGTATTGACAAGCTTCGTGGCAATGCTGTTCATGGTGGTTCTTTCCTCCTGCGGCTCAAATTCCGAAATGGAGAAAAAGTTGGATGGCAAGTGGGAATGCACCAAATATGAAGAGGAAGATGGGATGACCATGAAGATGACCGAAACCATCACGTATAACTATTCCGAAAGCGGGGATAATACTTTCAAATCGACAATCAAGATTGCGGTGACATCTCCTGTATATCTGGAAATGGGGAAAGTGACATATTCCGGCACATGGACGGCCTCAAGCGATAAACTGATGGGAGAAATCGATAAGAACAGCATCAATTTCTCTCTGAGCAGCCTGCTTGATGCTTCTGATAAGCGTGAATTTGAGAAAGAATTTAAATCCGAACTTAAGAACGGTGACTACATCGATGGAGGTAAAATCCTTTCCGTATCAGAGGATGAGCTGAAGCTTCAGGATGAAGAAGATCACGAGATTTACAATTATAAGCGTATAAATTAATATGAAGAGAGCGGTAAGAATCTGCGGCATCTTTGGAATCGTAATCGGAATGTTGGCATTATCTGCTTGCGATCTCAGTCAACATAAGGAGAAGAAAAAGAAGAAACGTCATTCTGATTCGGAGATGGTAGTAGATTCCCGCTCTTCAACCAAACCTCTCTCAAAGAAACAAAGTAAGGAAGTATCGGCATCTTCCGGAAAGTCCGGCTCCGGTCGTAAGATCAGGGTATTTAGCTCTTCGGCTAATTATTCTCATCTTGAGCGGCAAGGGAATTGCACCTATTCTCCGAGAAATCTTACTGACGGAGATAAGTCTACTGCATTCATAATTCCAACTCCGGGTTATACTCCACTACGCCTTACTTTCAAACTTGACGGATCGAGAGTGCGCAAGATCCGAATCCGAAACGGATATCAAAAGACTACTCGCACCTTCAACGACCATGGTCGCGTAGGGTATATCAATGTCTATGCCTATGATGGAAATGAATACGTAGCGCAGCTTTATGCCGGAGACACCTACGACATAAATGGCATAGAGGAATTCGACCTTCCCCGAACATCCGGTTACTATAACCGGATAGTCCTTGAGTTCCCATCTGACGAACTTATCACAGGAGATAAATTCGATGAACTCGCTATTTCGGAAGTTGAGTTTTATCGTTAACCATATCAATTCCAAATTCAGACTTCTACAAACCTAAATAACAAAATATCATGAATCGAATATTAAAACTATTCTGGACTCTTCTACTGCTCGCAGTAGTCTTCCCGACTTTTGCCGAAGAATATGATTATGACGATCCCTTGCTGGTATATGGCAAGACACCTTCACGAATGCTTTCTTCAGAATGTGCAAAAGTTAAGTCGCCGACATCTTTATGCAATCAGGGAGCAGAATCCTTCTCAAGCTTCCTCCGCAAATTTAAGTCGGACAAGAAATTTTGCATTTCAAGAATTTCAAAAGACGAACAACCGGGAATGGGAGATCCGGAATATAATATAGAAACTATAAGCGAATTCAAATTTCCGGTTTATAGACGAGAATCCAGATGTAATCGTGGATATGCTACATGGTATAACGTCCAGAAAGATAAGGTCTACTACTTTTTAGGTGATGATCTGATATGTGGAGAGGATGGAGGTTCAGCCTATTACTTCCTCTTTCAAAGGATAGATGGCAAATGGTATCTGACAAATTATTTAATGGCCGGTTAATCACTTAGAAATATAATTACAAGAGGGAATAATATAAAAATGCGGATACTTCACTATCGGAAGTACCCGCATTTTTTTGATGATTTTTATAAATCTTAGTCGTCGAGTTCGCCGACCATGGAAACCTGGAGATACTGCTTGATTTCATCGGAGGTATAACCACTGCCGATAAGGTACATCAGCTTGGTGATGGCAGCTTCGGCTGTAATGTTATATCCTGAGATGACGCCTGCGCGTGAAAGCATATCGCCTGTATAGTAACGTTTCTGCTCGTCTCCACCATTCAGACACTGGGTGACATTGTAGACTATCAACCCTTTGCTTACTGCTTCAGAGATAGCATCGAGGAACCATTGCTCGGTAGGCGCATTGCCTGCTCCGAATGTCCGAAGCACTACAGCCTTTATACCGGGAGTTGCCAACTGAGCCTTTACTACATCTTCCGTGATGCCCGGATAGAGCCAGAGTACAAGCAGATTCGGATCCATTGCATAGAAAGGATTCAGAGGGAGCTTAGTGTCATGACGCATCAGATAAGGTTCTGCATAAGTGATGTGCAGGTCTATCTTACCAAGTACCGGATAGTTGAAGCTCTTGAAGGCATCAAATCCTGTGGAGGTGAACTTAGTTGAACGGCATCCACGGATGATATAGTCCTGGAAAGAGATTACAACCTCCTGAATCATCGGATCGCCATTCGCATCCTTAGCTGCCGCAACTTCTACGGCCGAGATAAGGTTTTCTGTGCCATCTTCACGTACAGCGCCGATCGGGAGCTGCGAACCTGTGATGACTACCGGTTTACGGAGATCCCGCAGCATGAAGGAGAGGGCAGAGGCTGTATATGCCATTGTATCTGTACCGTGAAGCACGACGAAGCCATCAAATTCATCGTAGCGGTCTGCGATATCCTTTACGATCTGACCCCAATACTGAGGATTCATATTGGATGAATCGATCGGTTCCTTAAACTGCACGCTTTCGATATCATATCCGAGTTTCCCGATCTTGGGGACATTATCCATCAAGTGAGAAAAGTCGAACGGCTGGAGTCCATCAGGAGTCTCTACCATGCCTATTGTACCACCGGTGTAGATTATCAGAATTTTCGGTTTTGCTGTGTTTTCCATAAGTGATTTAAAATTTTTTATAGTTAATGTTATTATTTTCAGGTAAGAGGAATCGCAATCTAATTATCCATGTTTCTACGATTCATACTTCCCTTATTGATTTATTTGTTATTCGTAATACTGTTTGTGGATACCGAATACGAAGTGGTTGCTCCGGATTACGGAAACTATCAGTACGATTGCCACAAAGACACTCAAGATTATGAAGGGGAACAGATTCGAGTGATTGCTGAAGATATCCTCAAAGAATCCGATCAATACGGGCACGAGTGAAATTGCAACGTAGTTGGCAACCTGCAGATATGCCAGAGCAAGAGTGGATTTACTGTCGGAAGTGACAAGCTCTGTCGCTTTCGTATAGAAGATAGGCTGAGCAAGACCATTACCAAGACCTACGAGTGCAGATGCTATGATATAAATCCAGAGAACCTTGGTAAAGACGAAGAGCAAGAAGCCTCCCAGAATCAGTCCGGTAGCAAGGATGAAAGTAGTGCGCTTGAAGATCTTCATAGTGCCGGTTACGAAAAGTCCGATGACGAACATAGCCAGATAGAAGATTGAAGTAACAGTCGAGACTTCTTCTGTCGACATGTGATACTCCGGCATAAGGTTCGGCAGATAGTAGGCGGGCACAGATGTTGCGAATACGAAGAAGAAGTATGCGAGAAGCAACCATATTGTTCTACCTATATAGAATCCTCCGGAAACTTTCTGACCTGCTGTCGAGAAACCGTCGGGATCAGCTGCGGGAACTGTAGCCGATGAAGACTTTGCGTTTGCATCACTTGATTTGGAAGCAGAGTCGGAAGCAGAGCTATCCGATGTGGCAACCGGCGTAGATTCGTAGTCGCTCTGAGGAATTTTCTTCAGGAACGGAATCAGAATGAGCGAAACCAGCGGGATAAGGTAAACGAGGAAGGGAAGGTGCCAGCTCTTGGCGGCAAGGAAACCGACTACGAACGTAGCGCCTACAAGGGCAATATTACCGATAGCCGAGATAATACCCATCTGCTTAGTGCGATATTTACCGGTAAAGACGTCGGCGATTAGACCGGTATAGAACGGAATAATAAGAACGCAACCGGCACCGAGCATACAGCTTAGCCAGATAAGGGC
>JAIDYR010000026.1 GCA_029057985.1 Muribaculaceae bacterium
TCTGGTAGCCACCCTGCTGACGGGGCTGGTAACCACCCTGCTGGCGATTCTGGTAACCGCCCTGCTGACGGGGCTGATAACCACCCTGCTGACGGGGCTGATAACCTCCCTGTTCGTTATAGTTGTTTCCGGGATTGCGATGTTGATAGCCCTGCATGCGGGGCTGATAGCCACCTTCGCGGCGCTGATAGGCCTGATATCCCTGCTGACGGGGTTGATAGCCTGCGTTGCCTTCCGATGCGTTAGCGTCAGAAGAATTTTGATTCAGAGTCTGATAACGGTTTTCCTGGTCATTGGCATCGATCGATGCATTAAGCGAACCTATACGAGGTCTCTTAGGTTTTTTTTCGTCCATTTGTCTTGATAATTCTTTAATGATAATTGGGTCATACGGCATCGCTGCCTGAGTGAATTGCTTATTCAAAGTTGCATATATTGCGCACGTCAATATAATGCAGATATGTTATTTATTTTGAGTTTTATAATTTTTATTGGGAAATCAACCGCAAAGATAATATAATTCCCCGAGAAAACAAAAAATCTTCTCGGGAAATAATTATACTCTCGTGGTGATTCGATTATGTCGGCGCGAAGTGCCGTATCATTCTGTTATAATTTCTTAAGGCGAATTATTAACTATTAACTATTAACTATTAATTGGGCGAAGCGCTAAAATCTTCGCTCCTCTTTGTGCCAAGACAGCCATCAGAAGGCTCATAAGAGGGCTGACGTAATTGAAAACGCAGCATGGGAGATAGGCTATAGTCGCAACGCCAAGCACGGAAGATTGCGTCACACCGCAGGAATTCCATGGGATCAGCACCGAGGTCACAGAGACCGAGTCCTCAAGAGTGCGGCTTAGAAGGCGACCCTCAAGTCCCTGTTGACGGTAAAGAGTCTTGTAGATATTACCGCCTATTATCAGGGAGAGATATTGGTCGGCCGTGGCCGCATTCAGGAATAATCCGGAAGTTACGGTTGCCCCTACTGTCGAAATGCGGTTGCGGAGCAGGGATGTGAAGCGAGAAGTTATGATGTTGAGCACGCTTGTGCCCATCATTACTCCGCCAAACAGCATGGCGCTTAGTACGAGGCCTACCGTAGGCGACATGCCTGCCATGCCGCCTGTCTCTACGAGGTCATCCAGAGCCGGATTGCCGGTAGCTAAGTGTGTCGAAGTTCCGATCATTTTAAATCCGGCGATAATCGACGGCCATAGGTGGTCGCCCGCTCCCGGATGGATCTGTCCGAGTATTTGAGGCTGGAATATGAAGACTCCGGCCAGACCGAGTAGCGAACTGACTGCAAGAGTAATCAGCGTGTTGATCCTTAATGCAATAAGAATCAATGTAAGCAAAGGGATTACATAAATCCAGGGATTAAGATTGAATGTATGTCGCAATGCTTCCGTCATCTTTGATTCAGCTGCTGCAGAAGTAATATCGATTGAGAATCCGACAGTTCCAAACACTGCCAATGCAATCAGAATCGAAGGGATTGTAGTCAACAGCATATAGCGGATATGGCTGAAAAGATCAACTCCGCATGAGGATGAGGCAAGGACAGTCGTGTCAGAAAGAGGGGATACCTTATCGCCGAAGTAGGCACCCGATATGATGGCGCCCGCAATCCAGCCCGGAGAGTAGCCCAGCATCCCTCCGATGCCCATGAATGCAACTCCGATAGTAGCGATAGTAGTCCATGATGATCCTGTCAGCACAGAGATTATCGCACAGACAACGCACGTGATAATCAGAAACATCTTGGGATCTATCAGATGCAATCCCTGGTCGATAAGCAATGGCACGACCCCTGACAACATCCAGGTTGCGGAAACTGAACCTATAAGGAAAAGCATGGGGACGGCAGGAAGAGTCTGACGCATCGAGCGTAGCAGACCGCGGCGAAGATGCCTATCGGATGCTCTGGTGATGAAGAATCCTATTGCCAACCCTACCAGCGAGGCTAAAAGCAGAATCGCCCAACTGTAGGTCGCTACCATGTCGCTACCACCAAAAACGAGCACTGCGCCGACTGTGATTAATAAGAAAGCTATAGGCGCGATGGCGGCCCAAAGAAGCGTATTTTTACCTGTCATTAAAATATTAAGCCTGATATTTCTTGCATAACGTATATATCAATATAACGGAATCGTCGACTTATTATTTTATTTCTGTAATATGGGTCTGAATCAAAAATAAAGAATTATGGCATAGCTGATAATCCATCCTATTACTGCGAAGCGTATCATGCCGTCCTTAAGGACGATATCCGTAGGCGCGCCGCTCCTGCCCTCTACTATCGCAAGCTGAAGATATCTGATCATCCCCAGCAGTACGAACACAGCTGTCACGTAGACGCAGTCGCTGCCAAGCCGCTTCATTACCTCCGGCGACATGCAATACATAACATAACTGACAATGGCTACTGTAGAAAGCACTCCCAAAGTAATATCTAAAAACGGGCGGTTGAAGCTCAGAGTATGACGACGCGTGACAGTCTCTCCGCGTTCATTATTAAGCACGTCATCCCTGCGCTTGCCAAATGCCAGAAACAGGGCCAGCAGATAAGTCATGCATATCAGCCATGGAGAGACCCGTATTCCTGTCATAGCTCCCCCTGCCAGAACGCGCAGGACATAGCCTATCGCTATAGTAAAGACATCGATCAAAGCTATATGCTTTATCCTGATACAATATGCGGCATTGAGTAAAAGATAGATTCCGATTATCAGAGCAAGACGCTTCGAGGCCCCGCTTGTAATTGACTCTTCGATAGCAGCAAAGGGGAAGATGCGAGGTAAAAATGCCGGAGCAAAAGCTCCTGCGACGCATAGAGCCGCAAGAATCAGAGCGGCACGGGGCGAAACGGCGCCTGATGCGACAGGACGCAATCGCTTGACCGGATGCTCCCGGTCAGCACGGAAGTCCAGAACGTCGTTAAGGCAATAGACCGCACTTGAAGCCAGACAGAAGGCCGCCGCAGCCAGGATAGAGGCAATCCACTCCCCACCATTCAAAATTCCACCCGAAAAGAACAGCGGCAAGAATACAAACACATTCTTCACCCATTGCCTGATCCTCATCAAACGTAAATAATCGCAGATATTCATACTTCCCTATTCATACTTCCCGCGAAGATAATAAAAAAATCCGGAAAGGCCCAAGCCCCCGGATGTTTATATCGATATCAATTGGTAAAAGCTAATTGGATGCATGAAAAGCTTCGCCCATATTCAATTCTCTGGGATGAGCTACATAAATAGGATCCCCGTCGACGTCACGGAGTAGGAGATTTTCGGCTGGATAATCCATAGCTATGGGTCCGCAGACTTCATGATCGCGGTCAAGAGCCAGTAGCAGTTGGGCTTCTGATATGTTCTGCCCCGCCATCGCAAATGATGAACTGAATGCGACGTGGCGGATATTTATCTCAGTTATGATTGGATTCCCCTCATTATCCTCCTTCATGTCGATTACTACAAGACCATTCATCTTCTCATTGACCTTATCTGAAAGAATCTCAAGCGCACGAAGAGCAGTGGCCTTAATTTTTTCCTCGTTCAGTAATTTTCCTTTGGAAGTATTCCCTGTGATTCCCGAGACTGCTACCTTACTCATTATATACTCAATCCGTTGAGCCTGCGCCATCTTGATGAGTTGACCATTGTTGAAAAGGCAGAAGCATCCTAAGTTACGTCCCGGGAGGAATTCAGAAAGTTGAAATTGCGAGGTATGAGGATTAATCTTGACCCAAGCCTGCAATTCATCAATAGACTCGGCTTTGAATGCACCCTTGGCTGATGCTGTACCTGCAGATCCATCACGAATCCAGACCGGGTAGCCGAGTGGATTGGTGAAATCATGTTTCATTATTTCAGAAGAGGCGATATTGAGATATTTAGGTACAAGGCCTGTATCAGCCAACGCATCAAAGAGCCGCTCTTTGGAAATAGCCAATTCCGCAAACTTAGGAGTCGGCACAATGTATTTCAAGTTGAAAGGATTCTTACTCCAATACAATACCTCAACTTCAGGCACCACAATTACCGCATCCGGCTTTTCCTCGTCAAGAATCTTCTGAACGATCTTCCGGTAGTCGGGATCAGCGACCCCCGGCACCTTATATAGTCGGTCAAACTCTCCGGCATATACGCCATAGAGCAATGAGCACATATCCCATCCGATAAATTCAGCGTCTTTAAACTTCTCGCTCATTTTAAGCGAACGCAACACACTGCGAGCCGAGACAGCACATGCCCCGGTAATAAGAATTTTCATTGTAATGAAGATACTTTAATTTGCCATTTTTTTTCGACGCTCGACATCAAGATAGTTCTCCTTCTTGTCAGCAACGACCCCATCACGTTTAAGTACACCTTTAACGGTTTGGATTACTATCTTACAGTCCAGAGCAAAAGAAAGATTTTCTACATAGTAGACATCCATTTCAAGCTTGTCATCCCAAGTAGCGAGATTACGTCCGTGGGTCTGGGCCCAGCCCGTGATGCCGGGTCTTACGTCATGTCGATGTAGCTCCCGGTCTGTATACCAATCCATATATCTTGGAAGTAATGGGCGCGGACCGATGAGACTCATATCCCCCTTTAATACATTCCAGAGCTGCGGCAATTCATCGATGGATGTAGATCGGACGAAGCGTCCGGCGTTGGTCAACCTTTCAGCATCAGGCAATAGCTTACCTTCAGCGTCGCGGTTATCATTCATCGATTTGAATTTGCAGATACGGAATATCTTCCCGGCCCTACCCGGCCGCTCCTGCCGGAAGAAAGCCCCGGCTCCCTTATTTGCGAAATGCAACCAGAGGGTTACCAGAGCCAACGGCACGGACAACACAATCAGCACGCCGCCGGCCGCCGTCACATCAATCAGCCTCTTGAAAAATCTTCGATAAATCATGGAACCTCGTCAACTACGTTGGTATGTGATTATGCGGTTATTGGCGCAAAGTGCAGGGTGATAGAGATTATGAACCGCACGAAGCCTTAACTTTTAACTATTAACTGTTAACCGGATTATTATCGGCAAGTACTTGCCGATAATAATCCTTCAGGCATTGTCGGACATAGCTCTGTTCATAGCGCTCAGCGACGAGCTGCCGTGCATTGGCAGCCATACGCTGTCGACTTTCAGCATCCGTCATCATCCTCTCCATAGCAGAGTAAAGTGCCTCCGCATCCTTGGAAGGAATGATTACTCCATTCTCTCCGTCCAGTATAATTTCGCGCGAACCATTGATATCCGTCACAACCGAGGGTTTCCCCATCGCTCCGGCCTCGATCACGCAATTCGGGAATCCCTCGCGATACGAAGGGAACACGAATGCAT
>JAIDYR010000027.1:0-6184 GCA_029057985.1 Muribaculaceae bacterium
TACCCCATAAGCGTGAACAGCAGATAGAGGGCATTCTGGAAATGATCCTCGGGAGTGCCCTTATCCCCATACGGCACGTCGGCGATCAGACTCTTCATCCTCTGCACGAATCCTTCGGGATTACCCGAATTGACTTCAATCAGGAAGTCTGTCACGGAGAAACCTCGACCTTGATTTATCTCCGGAATATATGAATTCATCAGGAAATTCAGAAAACCCTCTTTCACCTCCTCATTGGGATAATCAAGCACATAGGAATTATATTCCGGCTTGTATTCCTTGATAGTCAGATATCCGGACTGATAGAAAACCGGCACGGGATTCCTATCAAGCAGGCCGGCAGACTCCAGATAGGATTGGGGTATGGTAGTCGGGGCGATATTCCGGAAAAGATAATTACCATTTTCGATTAACTTGACCAGATAAGATGGAGTTCCGGAATTAAACCAATAGCTTTTCATTCTGCCGGAAGCGAACACATTGACGAGGCTGAAAGGATTGTAGATATCGGGGGATTCCTCCGCGAAGTGATAGCCGTCATAGCGACGGCGTAATTCATCGCGGGTCTCTGCTTCGGTCAGTTTTATTCGTTCTGCAAGACGCTTAATCCCTTCTTCGAAATATTGATCTACCTCCTCCGAGGTGATACCGCAGATTGCAGCATAGTCATTATCGAAAGAGATATCACGGAGATTATTGAGGTCGGAGAAGATGGATACTTTCGAGAACCGTGCCACTCCTGTCAGGACGGCAAGTTCGATATAAGGGTCCATCGTCTTGAGGTTTCCGTAGAAAGCTTTGAGTTGCGAGCGGTAGATGTCGGCGAGTGAGGGGTTGTCGATTGTATTGAGCAGCGGTTTGTCGTATTCATCGATTAAAATGACTACCTTCTTGCCTGTCATTTCGTAGGCCTGCCTGATAACATAGGCAAAGCGTTCTTCCGGATCCCGGTCTTGTTTTTCGTCGCCATATAGTTCTTCCCATCGTTCAAGATTAGCGTTCAACTCCTTAAGCAGTGAATATTCATCGCTATATTGCCGATTGTTGAGATCGAGATGGAGGACAGGGTGGGGGTCCCAGTCATCGGTCAGGGAGTCGAGGGCAAGACCCTGGAATAGATCGCGTTTCCCTTGATAATAAGCCTCGAGAGTAGACAGAAGCAGACTTTTCCCGAAACGGCGCGGACGCGACAGAAAGTAATATTTACCTTCCTGAGAGAGTTGATAGATAAAAGGAGTTTTATCTACATATAGATAGTCGCCGGTGCGAATTTCGCTGAAGCTTTGTACTCCTACGGGATATTTAGAGGGATAAGTCTGTTTCATATTGCGAATATACTCACTTTATTTAAGTTTAGCAAGTGAAACTTAAATAAAGTGAAAGTAACTCCAAAACAATTTCAGCAGTCAGAGTGTTATATAATCAGAAAGATGAAAAATTCATGATGTTAGGTTAGTTAAAAAGTATTATGGAAAACACATGACTGCGGCCCGTTGAGAAGCGGGCCGCAGTCGTGTGTTTGTATGATGAGTGAGTTCTAAAAATTAACGATCTATGTGAGATCAAGGTGATAAAGTCACCCCCTATTAATATATTAAACACGCAGGCAGTCAATTTTGCGAGGCACCATAAGAGGCACCATAAGAGCATAGGACATAAGGTATAGCACCTCGCGGACTCTGGATTTTTTGCTTTGAATCTATATTTTCAAAGCAGTTTTTAATCAATATCCCAAATTTAGTCCAACATTAAGATTTGAATCCGTTGTTCCAGATTCTGAAGAATTTCAAGGACCCCTTGATCTGGAAGTAAAGTGCAATGGCCTGCATGATTGAACTATGAGGATGAAAGGTTACATCTCCTGCCCAGGTCCTGATCAAATCTGCATAACTGTCGGTAGCTTTGACTGGAATTTTGTTAACATGCTTGCCAACGATTTAATTCGAACTCTAATTTTATCAAAATCCATTCAATATGTCAACTAAAAGAAACTACTATGCAAAATTACCAAAAATAAGGATTTCAGGCAAATATATAGGTTAGCATGGTGATCTAACTTAGACTAAAATCCTTTAGCCTTATCATAAAGTTTCTATTGAAGACAATAAAATCCGGAAAGCCCAAACTTCCCGGATTTTATAGCAATCAATTGATCCTATCTTCAAAAGATTGCAAACTTCCCCTATTCCAACATATTATGAATTCAACCTTCTGTGTATTTTACCCAATGACTTATGTAGAAGTCTGGCAATTTTAAAATGTCCATTCATCGCAATTCTTAATATGATTTTATTAACTTTTGGAACTTGAACATTATACTTTATTGCGTTCCTAAAATTCCCATAGATTGCTTGATACTCTTTATTTGTAAAATCTTTCTTTAGGGAGCGCATAATAAGAATTGTAATAAAACTCAGTTTATTAATGATAAATTTATCCGAGATAAATTCATTGGAGATGATAGCCTTTATTAATTTCAGATCTCCCTGAATCGCCTTTTCGTTGATAGATTTGACTAAACTGCCAGGTCGATCATTTACATAATAATATAAACTCTCATTTAAATATTCAATTTTCAGATTTTCATTTTGAAGAATCTGAAAAAGAATAAATATGTTTTCGCAAAAATTGATGTTATCTAAATATTTAGCTTTTTTATAATATGTTGACCGTATTAACTTATTCCAGGCTGCACCTTGTAAATGTTTTTTAGACGATCCGGTAATGGAATTTAACAAAGATTGGCTATTAAGTTCTTCCGGTTCTTGAGTTATTTTTACTATTAGATTTTGAGTTACGTTATAATAGTCGCAGATTACCATATCTGCTTTAGTATCTATGGCTTTATTATAAAGCGCCTCATACATATCAGTATTAACCCAATCATCCGGGTCGCATTGTATTATATATTCACCCGTAGCATAATCAATTCCATCTTGGCGAGAAGTACTTACTCCACAATTTTTTGTGTGATGAATAAATTTTACTTGATGTTTTCTATGGGGATAATTCAATAATACTTTGTTTATCACCTCAATACTATTATCAGGAGTACAATCATCTATAAAAATGTACTCCAAATTATCAAGAGTCTGTTGAAAAAGTGATATCGCACATTTTTCAATATATTCCTCTACATTATATATTGGAATTATTATACTTACTTTTGGAGGTATTGGCTTATGGATGTTCCTCATTTAAGATACGCGCGGTATAATTACAATTCGACGATAGGGGAGACGACGATGCGGTCGGTGGAGAAGTCCATGGTGGCCCATGCGAGGCCTACACCGAAGCCGCAGGCGAGCATATAGCAGGGGCGGCTGCGCAGGGTCTCGGAGCAACGAGCCACAAGAGTAAGCGGAATTGAGGCTGAGGTGACGTTCCCGAACTCCTCCATGCAGTAAGGCACTTTCTCGGCCGGAATCTTCAGCGACTTGCGGATCTTTTCGTCGATAAACTTATTAGCCTGATGAAGCAGCAGAAGATCCAATTTGTCGGTATCGACTTCAAATTCTGCAATAAACTCCTTCAAAGCATTCGGAGGAGTCTTAATAGCGAATCCGAAGACATCCATTCCGTTGACTACCATGTCCGTGCCTCGGCGCGAGACTCCCGGTTCGTATTCGGTCAGTTCAAGGGATTCAGGAGTGACGGGATAACGCATCCCTCCGTACTTTGCCCATACTGCTTTGTAGCCGCTTCCGTCGACTCCAAAAGAGAACCGCATGGGCGAGGCCGAGGACGGATCATATTCCAATGCCGTGACTGTGGCCGCGTCGCCGAAAAGCGGGCGGACAGTACGATCCGTCTTCGAGCGGTTTCTGGTATTTGTCTCTGCCGCAATCAGCAGCCCCTTTTTAAGTGATCCATGACTCATCATGCTTCCGATGACACTCATGCCATATACCCACCCGGAGCATCCGAGAGGCAGATCCATGACGAAGCAATCGTTGCGCAGTCCGAGCCGGTCCTGCAGGATGCATGCTGTCTGCGGAGCTATGAAATCCCGCGAAGTGCAGACATAAAACAAGCAATCTATATCCGAAGGCTCCCACTTAAGATCTGACAAGAGCTGCCCTACAGCCTTCACAGCCAGATCAGAGGCTGTCTGATCGGATTTTACAGCTCTGTGGCAACGGATCCCGGTAGAAGCGATTACCTTCTGAGCTTCTTCCTGCGAGGAGAAAATCGGCAGTGTGAGGTTGTCCTCGACAGTAAGAGGCACGCAGGCCGCCATTCCGGCGATACGCACACTATCTATGATGAGTTTTGACATAATTATTCAAGCAAAATGTAAAGTTCAGTCTGCGGAGGTTAAAGACCGCCGTTTCTTCCCGTTTGCGGTAAGAGGGAGTGCATCTACAATTTCGATGAAGCGAGGGCGCTTGTAAGGCGCGAGCACTTCCTGCAATTTGATGTTCAGTTCTTCCCTGCTAATAGAGAAAGAGTCTCTTACAATAAGCAATTTCGGTACTTCTCCAAGAATGCCGTCAGGATCCGCCATGGCGACGGCCATCGACTCCGCTCCGCATATTTCCTTTACCGTTTCTTCCAGTTCCACGGGATTCACCTTCTTCCCGCCGACATTGATGATTTCCTTCAGTCGTGCCGTCAGATATAATCTGCCGTCGGAGTCTCGGTAGCCTCCGTCGCCCGTGCGGAAATACATTCCGTGAAATGCCTCGGCATTATCCTGCGGATTAAGATATCCTTTGGTCACCATATTTCCCTTTACGCAGATTTCTCCCGCTTGTCCGTCGGGTAGAGGACTGCCATTATCGTCAAAGATAAGAATATCGACATTGCTGCATACAGGGCGGCCTATAGAATCCGGGAACTCCCGGTCAATATGCAGTTCAGAGAAAGCAGAGCGCGAGGCTTCCGTCAGACCATAATGCATGCAGATGCGGGTGTAAGGGAAAAGTTGGCAAAGCAGTTCCTTATCCTCCCGCGGTAAAGCCGCGCTTCCTATTTCAATATAGCGAAGCTGAGGAGCGAAAGCTGCGATTCTCTGTCCGCTGAAGCGCTTGATGTAAGCCCAGACGGCCGGTACCATCCCGAACCCGGTCACTCCATATCTCTGAATCGTATTGAATACGGATTTAAGATTGGCAAACCCATTGTGAAGTACGACTTTCGCCCCTACAATGAGATTACAACGCAGCCGTCCAAGTCCAAATGAATGACATATAGGGAGCCCGAGCAATTCCACATCATCTGAAGAATTCCCGATAAAAGAATTAATATTGGAAGCAGATCCGAAAAGATTGGCGTGAGAGAGTAAGACTCCCTTCGGATTGCCCGTAGTGCCGGAGGTAAACATAATGTCGGCCGTGTCATTCTCAGAAAGACCCTCCGTATAGAGATCGCCGTCGTCCGGCTTAAGGGAAGGAAGCGTGATGTCTTCGAACAGCTGGGAATGGATGGCATCAAATTCCACGCCAAGTCCAAGCGCCGGCCTTGTCTGCTCTAAGATATAAGGGAGATTAGCCGCATTATTCTTCGCGTCTACAACTACATTAACCGCTCCGATCAGATGCGCGGCAAAATAGAAATATATAAACTCGACCTCCTTGAGGGCAGAGATAATAATTCTGTCACCGGCGGATATGCCGGTATTCTTGAGATAGGCAGCCGCCCGCAGAATATTATGGGAGAGATCTGCGTAAGAAATCTCCTCATTATTTTCAGTTACGACAGCGATCGCCTCCGGATGCTCCGATGCGATTTTGAATATCGAAGAAAGAAGATGACTATGGCTAATAGGAATCATATTTCATTGATCAGGAAATCTTTTCGATTTCCTCAATTATTGCTTCGACAAAATTGAGATCAAAGAGATCTTCAATGGGAAATTCGATGCCGAGTTGCTCCTCAAGAGCTGCAATTACGGCCATATTGCCCATAGAATCCCACTGATCAATCATTCCGATTCCTAATTCGGGACCGATGGATTCCACCGGGATATTCAGCGTCTGGGCAATAATCCCGTAAACCTTATCATTTAAATTTTCCATAACTCATATACTCTTATGTCAAAGTGAAGACAGAAGCACAAAAGTACAAAAATGTAATTTTTATGTTCTTATGTCCTTATGTCCTTGTGTCAAAGTGAAGACAGAAGCACAAAAGTACAAAAATGTAATTTTTATGTTCTTATGTCCTTATGTCCTTGTGTCAA
>JAIDYR010000027.1:6284-10316 GCA_029057985.1 Muribaculaceae bacterium
AGAAGACAGAAGCACAAAAGGACAAAAATTAAATCTTTATGTTCTTATGTCCTTATGTCTATTTCATGAGATTGAAAGTCCTCCGTCGACTATCATTGAGGTCCCGGTTACCCAAGCTGAGGCAGGCGAGAGCAGATAGACGGCGGCGTAAGCTATATCCTCCGGACGGCCATATCGCTTAAGCGGATAGCGTTTTGCATCCTCGGCGAGCTGCTCTTCGGAGACTGTGCCGCGATGGATAAGAGGAGTATCCACCATAGCAGGGCATATGCTGTTGACGCGCACCTTGCGCGCTGCAAACTCTTTTGCCGCGAACTTCATGAAAGAATCCAACGCTGCCTTCGATGCCCCATAGATGGAATTGCCACCGGAGAAAACGCGTGTCCCGCCCATAGATGCGATCAGCACAATGGAAGCTTCCTTCACAATACGCTTCTTCTTATAAAGCAGACGCAGGAGTTCGGCCGTAGAGAAGAAATTTATATTGAAAATCTCATCGAAATGCTTGCGGTCGCAGAACTGCACCGGGAGCGTCAGTCCCTTGCCGGCGCAGAATACAACGCCGTCAAGCGCTCCGCACTCCTCCACCACTTGATTGAGATCCTCCTCAACAGTAAGATCTGCTGAGATTATCTGATGATTATTTCCGGGAAGAGCTTCCAGAGTGGAGTTCAGGCGCTCCTGATCGCGGGCCACCAAAACGATGCTTGCCCCCAGTCGGGCAGCCTCAATAGCCGTAGCGCGACCTATACCCGAAGAGGCTCCTGTAATCAATATCCTCTTCCCTTCAAGTGAAAACGGATTATTCATGGATGGATGATAAGTAAGTTCAAAAAATTAAACGATATATGTGATTAAAATTACTTGAACCATAAAACTCGTTCTTTTTGGCTGCTTCGAGCTTGTCAGTCAGTCACATACATAGTATGCTCCTTCCTTCCTCACTCAAATCAGCTCAAAAATAACTTCCTTTTATGTGTTCATTAATTTTTATCACTTACTTAGTTCTACAAGTTGAGAGATGACGATATTTTCGGTTTCAAAGGCGATCGTGCCCCATGACAGACCTACCCCGAAGGCACACCCGATAAGTTTCTTGCGTCCTTCGAGTTTGTCGCCGAGTTGAGTGACGATAGTAAGAGGGATTGAAGCCGACGACGTATTTCCAAAATGCGTCATACTGTAAGGCACCTTGTCATCGTCCAGTTTGAGTTTCTTGCGGATTGTCTCGTTCATCATCCTGTTGGCCTGATGAAATACGAAATAATCATAGCTGAGATAATCCAGATCAAACTCCTTAGATAGTTGCTTGATTGACTTGGGTGCGGTGGTGATTCCGAATGCGAAGACATCCATACCTTTCATTCGGGTCTGGAGAGAATGACGCATCCGCCCATCTTCACACATTTCGAGCTTAAGGGAATCCTCAGTAAAGCGGTTGCGTGTGCCTCCACCCGGTCGTATGATAGCGTCATATCCGCTTCCGTCGGAGCCCAGCTGAATATAGATGGGAGAGGCCTTCTCCGGATTATATTCGATAGCCGTCACGGTGCCGGCATATCCGAAGAGTTGGTCAGGTTCCTCCAAGGCATGTTTGCGGGCATCTCCGGCCATGACAAGCACCTTGCGTACAAATCCCGACTCCACCATTCCCATAGCGGCCGATACACCATAGACCCACCCCGAGCAGCCTAAAGAAATATCCATACTCAGGCAAGACTTCGTCAACCCGAGTTTGCCGTGAAGCACGCAGGCTGTGGCCGGAAGGATATAGTCCGGAGTCTGACTTACGAAGAAAAGAGCGTCGATATCCTTTTTATTCCAGCCCAGATCCTCAATCAACCTTTCAGCGGCGGGCAGACAGAGATCGGAAGTGGTGAAATCATTCGAGAAACGCTTCTCGATGATACCCGTCGTCTCCATATATTCCTTAGCCGCATATTGATCGGTAGTGGAGACGGTCGGTTCGACATGGCTTGGCACACCGGCGCTTATACCGACAATCCTGCAATTATTGAATCTGATAAAAGCCATAACTTACCTGGAAGCGACGATATTGAAGAGATCCTCGACAGTGTCGGCGTTGCGGATATCATCTCCCTTGAGAGTCACGTCATATTCCTCATCTACCATGGCGATTATGCTCAGAGCAGTGAGTGACGACCACTCGTCGAGATCCTTAAACACGGTTGTAGCAGTGATTTCAGAAGCGTCAGTGTCATCAAACTGGTCAGCAAAATTCTCGATAAATTCCTTGATTTTCATTTTATTCTTATTTTGATTTTATATTCTATATGTTGGCTAAGAGGCAATTAGAGCCTGTTGACTAAGAATTGTTTAATTAATCAAATCTGAATTTCTTCGCCGGATTGCCGATATAAGTCTGCCCATCCTTGGGTTTGGTCAGCAAAGCCGAAAGAGGAGAGAGGGTGATATCCGATCCTATTCTGAGTCCCTGTTTTACGAAAGACATAGCTCCGATGAGATTGGAGTCTCCGATACTGACCTCTCCGCTGATTCTGCATCCGGGCATAAATACATTCCCGTCACCTATTTTCACGTCATGACCAAGTACGACACTCCCGTTAAACAGATTGAAGTCGCCGATACTGATATTAGTGGTCACATTACAGCCACCCTGAATAATATTACCTTTCCCTATTAAGTACGATGCGGGATCGGATACCCTATAATCAGACGCGATGCAGTTCGGGAATTCCACAAGCGGATTTTTCACCTTGGCGGCCACTGCAAGGCGTGTGCGTGGATTGCCGAAGCAGAGAATGACTCCGATAGGTCCTGTCCAATCGTTCAGTCGGTCGATTCCCCCCAGCCAATCACCACAAAGTCGGTCGGAATGACTATCGGAGAAATCGCGATCATCGAAATATCCGATAATCTCCCAATCCTCAGAGTCCTTGACCCGGCCATTGCGGATAGCTGCGGCCACTTCATGCCCAAGACCCCCTCTGCCGTAAATTGCAATCTTTTTCATAATCAATATCTAATCCGGACTCAGGCGTCCGGAACCAAGAAACAAATTATCACCGGCCAACCCTATTACTTATAATTTATTACTTTCAATGGTAAAATTTTAATTTTTGCCATTGAAGGCTTCCATAGTAGCGGCTGCATCAGAGTTTATATCCGCCCGCTTCAGTACCTTCATCAGCGTGGTCCAGACTATGGAGCAATCAGTCTTGAAAGAGATATTATCGACGTACCATACGTCTAATTCGAATTTCTTACCCCAGGATATGGCATTTCGTCCGTGACATTGAGCCCAACCCGTGATTCCCGGTCGAACCTCATGACGTCGAGCCTGTGTCGGAGAATATAGCGGAAGATACTGAGGAAGAAGCGGTCGCGGGCCGATAAGCGACATGTCGCCGATCAGGACGTTCCAGAGCTGAGGCAACTCATCGATTGATGTGGAGCGGACGAAGCGTCCGACTTTTGTCAGTCGGTCGGCATCCGGAAGAAGATTCCCTTCGGCATCACGCTCATCCGTCATTGTCTTGAACTTTACGACACGGAAGATCCTACCATCCTTCCCCGGCCGCTCCTGGCGGAAGAAAGCCCCGGCGCCCTTATTAGCGAAATGCAACCATAGGGTTACCAGAGCCAACGGCACCGCCAACACAATCAGCACTCCGCCTGCCGCCGTCACATCAATCAGCCTCTTGAAAAATCTTCGATAAATCATGGAACCTCGTCAACTACGTTGGTATGTGATTATGCGGTTATTGGCGTAAAGTGCAGGGTGATAGAGATTATGAACCGCACAAAGCCTTAACTTTTAACTATTAACTATTAACCGGATTATTATCGGCAAGCACTTGCCGATAATAATCCTTCAGGCATTGTCGGACATAACTCTGTTCATAGCGCTCCGCGACGAGCTGCCGGGCGTTAGCAGCCATACGCTGCCGACTTTCAGCATCCGTCATCATCATCTCCATAGCAGAGTAAAGTGCATCCGCATCCTTAGAAGGAATGATTACTCCATTCTCTCCGTCCAGTATAATCTCG
>JAIDYR010000028.1 GCA_029057985.1 Muribaculaceae bacterium
GCCTCATAGCGAACGCCTCTCGTGCCTCGCCCTACCGAGGTCCGCTTCTGCTTGCCCAGAATAAGATCGATATATTTATAATTCTCAAGATTCACATTCCCGGCTTCAACCGCTCCGGCCGAGCAACTTACGAAGCCATAGCCGAGATCCGCGATGGCATCGCCATGGACTGCCGGAAAGTCGAATGTGTTGCCGGCCACGACTGTGCCTATACCGCTGCCGTTGCTTCTTCCGAAGCCGTCGCCGGCTCCACGCCGGAACTCAGTCTGATATCCTGCAAATGAGGCATCTTTGATATAAGGAACCCCGAAATCATTTACAGCATCAAAGCCGGCCCTGCCGTTTTCCGAAAAATGAGCCGGAGCGGAAACTCTGTCAAAACCATTTATAATAAGTACAGCATCCGGATTTTTGCCTTCTCTTAGAGCAAGAGTCTCTGAAGGGAATGAAACGCCTCCCTCGTTGGCCGCGATTACCTGATATGAATGAATCAGATCGTCAGATACCTTGACATCGAAGTGGGTAGCGGAAGTCTCGCCGACTTTATGAAAACCGAGAGTACCCTCCGTCCGCTCAATTATGATATACTTTGAGGGATTGGCAGTAGGCTCCAGCTTATCCGGAGTCGCGGCCCATGATAGACGATAATGCTGAGCTTTAGTCTTCTTTATAGCAAAGTCATGCACTGGAAGCGGCTGGATTACTACCTGCCTGTCCTTACGCTCGCTTATGAATCGGGCCATAGCCTTATAGATTGCGCGGGAGACAGTAAATCTGAAGTTGGGATCAAGCCCATATTGCATATCGCCGAAATTCTGATGCGAAAGAATCTCGATCAGGGTTGTGGGGACTTCAGCAACTCTTGCCTCCAGATATGACTTATCCCACATTGACCGCCGTGTCCAGTTGGGTTCGTAGGTCTTACGAATATCTTGCGTAATCTGACGCATGAGCATATCCGTCATCATGCGCGAGTTGTTTCTCGGAGTTCCGTCAGCGTAAGATGCGCCTCCATTTGTATAATAGATTCCAAGTGTACCAACTGTCGAATCATCTGATCTCTTCCCGGCATCTGAATGGAGTGCAAAGGAGATATCCACAGGGATATTAAGGCCTTCGCGTCCCGGGAGGACGCGGGAGCCACCTGCAAGATAATTGACCCAATGACCGCGGGAAGTATAGTCATCCTTATAATCATCCTTACCATGGAAAGGGGAATATACTTTCTCCGGGATACCCGCCCAATGCAGCCAATAACGGGCGCCTTCAAGATAGCGGGGCATACCGGAAGTCGTGAACACGGGAGCACGGCCTGATGACTTGGCAGGCTTCGGACTTCCATTAGGATCCTCACGTATTACATCATCGGCAGTGTTTACATCCTCATCGTCTTCTTCATCATCTTCTTCGTTTTCTATATCCTCATCTTCCTCATCTTTTGAAATCTTTCCGTTTTGAGAAAGATTTTCGGATTTATCCGGAGTCGAGGGATCATAATATATATCGGAGCGGCTGGAACTACGGGCGATATTGCCCATTCCGCCTCCGATCTTGACGGCATCGGCAGTGACGACTGTCTGGCCGCCTTTCTCGGTAAGATTTGTCAGCGTGACAATAGGCGTCTTTGCACTGTATCCCTCTTCGAGAGGAAACGTACCGAGATATATCCATGTGCCTCCTCCCATCGTCTGATTCACACGGAATTCCTTCGATCCTCCCGAGTAATTGACTGTATAGTGGGCGTCCGTAGTAGAGTTGGGGAGAGTCTTATAGCTGACGTAGACCGCATATTCTCCGGATTCAGGGATATCACCGTACCATGCTGCTATTGACTGCTGATTTGCATTCTTCACGGTGCGTGCCTCACGGTACGTGCCGTTCTCGAATGGATTCTCCGTGTCACGGAAATCCGGAAGGTCATATATGAATCCTTCAAGTTCACCGGTCTTCCATTTTTGATTGCCATTGGTCTCCACGTATGTGGTCTGCGAAAATAGCATTCCACCTTCATTCGTGTCGTTATCTACAATTACTTCATTGCGGTTATAATCACGTTCGCGCGGCAGCATGACATAAGCGCCGGCATTCTCAAGCATAGGGACAAGAAACGGAAGTACATAACCCATCGTATAGGTATCCTCAATCGTCTGGAAAAGCAGTCCGCGCTGCCATTGCCATCCTCCTCCTCGGAAGTACCTGCCATGACTATGCCAAAGTGCAACAATATCGCCCTCCATCCCCTTCTTGGGATGGATATAAGGATTGACAGCAGTAACAAACGGAATATTCTGACGATACTTCTCAGGCAACTTGTCGATTTTATTTATATACGAGGCCAAGGTCTTCTGGCCGACCATGAGAGAAAGCTTATAATCCTGAATCGAATCGGGGAGAGCTTTCTTAACCGTCTTCCCAAGTTTCTCTATGAAATTGCGATCAAGAGGAAGATATGTAAAGCTTTCGTTAAGACTTACATTGACAGCTTTCTTAGTATCGACAGGGGAGACCTTGTTGACACGCAGACCGCCCGGATTGATATCCTTGGGAACCCAATCGATAACGTATTGATTGACGGCTAACGTCAGAGAATCATTGGAGGCTTTTTCCGGTGCCGGAGCGGGGGAGGAAGCCTTTCGCGGACGTGAGACTGACGAAGAGTTAGAACCCTTTGAAGATTTAACTGAAGTATTTTTTGAATTGGAGTTCTTTGATTTCTTATTTGTACCGGAAGAATTTTTCTTACTTGATTTGGAAGTGGAGGAGGAAGTCTTCGCTCGTCCTCGAGCAAATACAGATTCGGTAGTGGCAGCAGTGCCGACAAGCATCATTAACGCGACAGCACCACAGATATATCTTTTAATTCTCATGTAGCCTTAGAAATATATATAATTTTTCTATAAAACATGTATATTGAATAAAAATCACAATAACAATCCGGTGAATATACAATACACAATTTACAAAATTACAAATTTTTTCCCTAACTTGAGATGCCAAATTCAAAACTTTCGATAAAATATGTTAATAAAACTTTCTCCATATCCTAACATCGATACTCTGAAAATTATACTTCAAATATTTCTGCAGGAGCCGAGAAATGAGGCTTCCAATACTTATGCATAACCCATCTCATACCAAAAGACAGGCCGAATCTCAATTACGAGACCCGGCCAATCTATCAATCTATAAAAACAAAAAAGTCAGTTATTTTTGCGAATTTTATTTAGAGCCTGTTTACTAAGAACTGTTAAAATATCATTTTGATAGAATATCAACGATAAAACGCCCATATTTTGGC
>JAIDYR010000029.1 GCA_029057985.1 Muribaculaceae bacterium
AGTCTCGTGGGCTCGGAGTTGTGTATAAGTGAAAGATCATTAACATTCTAATTATGACTAAGATAAGCGTTTCAATAGATAAAAATAGAAGAAAACAGCAACTTGAAGCTTTCGGACGAATGCTCGATGTGCTTGACGAATTAAGAGTCAAATGCCCTTGGGATGCCAAGCAGACCAACGAGTCGCTGCGTCCGAATACTATCGAGGAAACCTTCGAACTTGCAGAAGCTCTCGCTAATGATGACACTGCCAACATTAAGAAAGAACTCGGCGACGTCCTGCTCCATATCGCGTTTTATTCAAAGATAGCCTCAGAGAAAGAGCAATTCGATATCGCTGACGTCTGTGATGCCCTTACTGATAAACTCATCTTCCGCCATCCCCATGTCTTCGGCGATGTCAATGCTGAATCTACCGATGAAGTGCTTCAAAACTGGGAGCAGATTAAACTTAAAGAGAAAGGGGGTAACAAGACTGTGCTTGGAGGTGTGCCCACAGCGCTTCCTGCCTTGATAAAAGCGAATCGAATACAAGAGAAAGTGCGTAACGTCGGATTCGACTGGGAAGAACCTTCTCAAGTCTGGGATAAGGTCGATGAAGAGATTAATGAGGTAAAAGCTGAAATTGAAAAAGGAGATAAGGATGCTCTCGAAGGAGAATTCGGCGACCTGCTTTTCGCTGTGGTAAATGCTGCCCGACTTTATGGAGTAAATCCCGAGAATGCACTTGAGAAGACCAATAAGAAATTTATCTCCCGATTCAATTATCTTGAAAATGAATGTAAGCGCCGAGGTTTAAATCTTAAAGAAATGACTCTCGCCCAAATGGATGAAATCTGGAACGAAGCCAAAAGCCGGGAATCATGATTCTGTGTATCACCGAGAAACCCTCCGTC
The DNA here is from genome assembly GCA_029057985.1 of Muribaculaceae bacterium. Taxonomy (GTDB): domain Bacteria; phylum Bacteroidota; class Bacteroidia; order Bacteroidales; family Muribaculaceae; genus Lepagella. The sequence goes on from JAIDYR010000029.1 coordinate 896, forward strand.
GGAGCTGACATTGCGAAGATTGTAGGAGCAGGAATACGCCATGACGGTTATTACGAAGGCAACGGCTACTATGTCACCTGGACCTTCGGCCACCTCTGCACGCTGAAAGAGCCGGCGGATTATACACCCCTTTGGTCATCATGGTCGTTAGCATATCTCCCCATGATTCCACCTCGCTTCGGCATCAAACTCATTCCTCAGAAAAGCATCGAAAAGCAATTCCGCGTCATTGAGACTCTGATAAATAAGGCCTCGGAGATTATCAACTGCGGGGATGCCGGACAGGAAGGTGAATTAATTCAGAGATGGGTCATGCAGAAGGCAGGATGCCGGATTCCGGTAAAGCGGCTTTGGATCTCTTCTCTTACTGACGAAGCCATACGCGAAGGATTCAGAAACCTCAAACCCGAGAAGGATCTTCAGCCTCTATATGAAGCGGGGCTATGCCGCGCCATAGGCGACTGGATTCTCGGAATCAATGCCACACGCCTCTATACTTTGAAATATAGGGGAAGAAACGGAGGATTACTATCCGTCGGAAGAGTCCAGACCCCTACCCTCGCTCTTATAGTTAAGCGTCAGCAGGAGATTGAAAATTTTGTGCCGAAAGATACGTGGGAACTTAAAACCGAGTATCGCGACTATCTCTTCTCTTCTTCTCTAAAGCCATTTGATATTCCTGAAAAAGCCGATAAGATAATTGAAGAAATCAAGCCTCTGCCACTTGAGATCACTGATGTCAACAAGAAAAAAGGGGCCGAGGCTCCCCCTCGTCTGTTTGATCTGACTTCGCTGCAAGTCGAAGCCAATAAAAAATTCGGTTATAGCGCTGACGATACGCTGAAGACCATTCAGTCACTCTACGAAAAGAAAGTAGCTACTTATCCGCGTGTCGACACTACCTATCTGACTGATGATATCTATCCTAAATGCGGCAACATTCTGCTCGGTCTTGCGCAATATATGCATCTCATCGAGCCCCTCAAAGGACGCCGGCTGAAAAAAAGCAAGAAAGTATTCGACAATTCAAAAGTGACGGATCACCATGCGATCATTCCTACCGGGCAACCTCTCCCTTCCAATCTATCGGAGAGAGAGAAAAATGTATTCGACTTGATTGCCAAGCGGTTTATTGCCGTCTTCTATCCGGACTGCTCGTTTGAGCAGACTACAGCTACGGCTAAAGTAGGCAAATATAACTTCAAAGCTACCGGTAAAGTCATTCTCGACCAGGGATGGAAAGTGATCTTTGCCAAGGATGCAGCCGAAGCGAAAGCGGCAGACGCCGAAGGAAAGGGAAGCGAAGGGAAAGAGGATAAGGATGAAGAAAAAGCGATGCCGGCATTTGTGAAGGGAGAATCCGGGCCGCATACTCCCAAGAAGGTGAAACGCACATCGCAACCTCCTAAATACTATACCGAGGGCACTCTCCTGAAAGCTATGGAGACAGCCGGATCTCAAGTTGAAGATGAAGATCTGCGCGAAGCACTGAAAGCTAATGGTATCGGCCGGCCCTCAACGAGAGCGGCCATTATCGAGATTCTCTACAAAAGGGAATACATCAAAAAGGTCAGAAAATCCATTCATGCTACTCAGGCAGGCATTGACCTCATCGGTATTATAAAAGATGATTTGCTGAAAAGCGCAGAACTGACCGGCATCTGGGAAAATCGACTGCGACGCATTGAACGTCAGGAATATTCAGCATCCGAGTTCATTACACAACTCAAGGAGATGATCACATCAATCACCCGTACAGTACTGAGTGATAACTCCTACGTCAAGATATAAAAATCTTATGGATAGCAATCTGATTTGGCAATATGCAGCGGTTCTTATCCTGATCTTATTCGCCATCTGGCGAATGATAGCAGGAATAAGAAAGCGCAACAAGGCAATGAAAAAAGGAGGAAGTTGCTGCGGATGCTCTCTGGCTTCTTCATGCAAAGATTATAAAAAGCAGACCGGTAGATCCTTCAGATCAGATATGCGGGATAAGCCAGTCACAAGGGAAGACTCCGGCAGTCCCTCAAAATCAGCTGACCACGGCAATCCTCCCAAAAACGATTGCTATCAATAACTATGCCTTTTAACTATGCTTTTTAATCCAGGCGTGAGAGAATCTGCCGGACTGCGGCAAATGTTTTAGCCGGCGCCTCGCTCCAGAAGTTCTTGTATTGCGCCACATTTTCACCCTCTCCGGGAGTGTCGCTGACCACGCGGATTATAGCAAACTCCACGCCCTCGGAGATGCAGGTCTGTCCTATTGCAGCTGACTCCATGTCGACAGCTTCGGCATGAGGGAATATAGCTTTAATTCGGCTGATCTCTTCTGCTTTCGAGATAAAGCAGTCTCCGGTAGCAATGAGGCCGAATGATGTGGTCTGCGAATCGAGATTTTCTTTCGCGATCTGCAATACCTTCTGAGAAGGAATCAGAATTGCATTATATCCGTCGGCTGCTCCCGGGTCTGTTCCCGGGCCGCACCATACATCATGGTAGGCAACTTCACCGGCCACAAGGAGTTCGCCTATCCTCAGTCCTCCTTCTCCACCTGCCACACCGGAATTTATCACAAGGTCAGGCTTGAAGGCGCGGATCACTTTATATGTGTTCAAAGCAGCATTGACCTTCCCTATTCCGCATTTCGCCAAGAGAACATCATGAACTCCGATCCGACCTCTTAGAGCTTTGACGCCGTCGATCTCCATCTCCATGCCATCCGCTATTATATTCTTCAATAGTGCGACCTCCTTATCCATGGCCGCCAAAAGTGCTATCTTCATATTAAGTAAATTCTTATTATTTGTAATCCAACTTAGAAAGGAAATCGGATTAATAATTTTTCTGCGCAAATTTACTACTTTTTCATCAGATTTTACTAACTTTGGGGAAAATTATCTGTTGATTTCTTCCCATGGAAAAGATTAAAATCTGGAATGACGATCCTTCCTCCCGACAAGCCAACAAAATCGCAGAGACATTGCGCGAAGGGAATCTTGCGATTATCCCTACGGATTCCGTCTATGGCATCACATGCGATGCACTGAATCTTAAAGCTATAAATGAACTTTGCCGCATCAAAGGTATAGACCCGGAGCGGCAGCATCTCTCGATCATCTGCTCCGACATTTCAATGGCGGCTGAGTACGCGCACATCGACAATGAAGGATTCCGTCTGCTGAAAGATTTGACTCCGGGTCCGTTTACATTCCTGTTTCGTGCGTCGAGGAATCTACCGAAGGCCTTCAAGGGAAGAAAAACAGTAGGCATCCGTATCCCTGATTCGAAAACTGCCAGAGAGATAGCCTCCGCTTTGGGCAATCCTATTCTGACAACTTCCATAGAATTTGATAATGATGATGAATCGCGCGAACCTGAGCTTATCGAGGAACGTTATTCCAATAGCGGAATCGCTCTGATAGCCGACGGAGGAGATGGCGACAACCTGCTGACGACCATCGTTGACTGCCGCTCTCCCGAAGGGCCGGAGATAATCCGACAGGGTAAAGGCATTTTGGATTGAAAAAATTTTCGAATACAGAATTTTTTCCGTATATTTGCATCATAGAACCAAATTTAAAAACCATATAAAAAACACTGACAAAAAATGTCTAAAGTAACAGTAGTAGGCGCCGGCAACGTAGGCGCTACAGCAGTCAATGTGATTGCACTTCGCGAAGTAGCCGATGAAGTAGTAATGCTCGACATCAAGGAGGGCGTTGCAGAAGGCAAGGCAATGGATATGATGCAGACTGCCAATCTGCTCGATATGAATACCCGCATCAAAGGCGTTACTAACGACTATGAAGCAACCGCAGGTTCTGACGTGGTAGTCATCACTTCCGGTATTCCCCGCAAGCCCGGCATGACTCGTGAAGAGCTCATCGGCGTTAACGCAGGCATCGTGAAGCAGGTGACTGAAAGTGTGCTTAAGTATAGCCCCGACGCAGTAATAGTCTGCGTTTCCAACCCCATGGATACAATGACATATCTTATCCATAAAGTAGCCGGCATTCCCAAGAACCGCATCATCGGCATGGGTGGCGCACTCGACAGCAGCCGCTTCAAATATTACCTCAGCCAGGCTCTCGAAGCTAACCCCAACGAGGTTGAGGGCTTCGTAATCGGCGGCCATGGCGATACTACTATGATTCCTATGAAGCGTTATGCTACACTTCGTGGCGTTCCCTGCGACACACTTCTTTCCGATGAAGTACTCGACAAGGTAGTTGCTGACACAATGGTTGGTGGCGCCACTCTGACAAAACTTCTCGGCACATCTGCATGGTATGCTCCCGGCGCAGCAACTGCTGAAGTAGTAGAAGCAGTCATCCACGATCAGAAAGCAATCATCCCCTGCTCCGCTCTTCTCGAAGGTGAATATGGTGAGAGCGACCTTTGCATCGGCGTACCCTGCGTACTCGGCAAGGGTGGCATCGAAAAGATCATCGAACTTCCCCTCAACGAAGAAGAGAAAGACCTCTTCAAGAAGAGCGCTGAAGCAGTCAAGAAGACCAACGCAGCCCTCCCCTGCTAATCCCCTAAGCAAACTATAAAAAAACCATAACAAAGCGGTCGGAACCCTTCGTGGATTCCGACCGTTTTTTATTTTACATGTATATGTAAATTACAAACTAACAAACTATAAGCCTCCTTGCCCCAGCATCTTGACAATCTGATAAGTCCCGTTACGCAAATAAGATCCATTGCGCAATCCTTGATTTATATCCATAGCTAAACCATATTTTATGAAATGCAATCCGAAAAATTGCTATCTCACAAATAAAAAAATTCGCAGCAGGCGAATCTAACTGCGAATTTACTAAATATTTCTGATATAATAAGGATAAGGTTACAATAATTGTGTATCCTTTTAATTAAAAGCAACGTAGAAGGCAATCCATTCTCCTATGAAGGCGAGGAGGAAAAGGATGCAGAATATGGCAGTCCACTTGTCGAGCATTCGACTTACTATCGGATTAATCTTCTTAACCGTGACGGATACCAGATTGATAAAGGCCGCCATGAATGCAAAGAAGACATCGATAAACTGCCACCAGGCAATTCGAGTGGCGAATGTGGCGACTATCATCACAATGACCAATGCAAAGGCCAGCCACGCAAAAAGTTTCGATCTAAAAAATCTTGTCATATCTTAATTAACTTTCACAAGTAAAATTTAAATTCAGGAAATTCTTTAGAAGTCAGTTAGCCCTCTGCTTTATAAATTAGATATTTCCTGAAGTGAAAGTCCCGTGTATTTAGATATTACATCGGGATTCATCCCGTCTGAAAGCATAGCTCGAGCTATCTTAAGTCTTCCTTCAGCAAGTCCTTCAGCCCTTCCTTCGGCTCTGCCTTCAGTTCTTTCCGTCTCCATTATGGCATAATTGTCTCTGTAGACTTTCAGTGATTCCTTATAAGCCTTCTTTTCCCTGTCGGATAGAGCCCCATATCTGGCCACATCCCCTAATCTCCGGAAGACCGGATCCTGCATAAATGTTCTCGGTATAGATTCCATAGTCTCCATGTTTTTTAGTAAGTA
>JAIDYR010000003.1 GCA_029057985.1 Muribaculaceae bacterium
CACCGAAGGCTACTACACTCTCGACGGCATCCGCTACAATGAATGGAACGACATCCCGCACGGCACAACCGTAATCTTCATGAATCAGAAAATTCTTAAACGATAAGAGGATGTTTACTAAAGAATGGTATTAAGAAAATGCACAGATTTTGAGGCATTTTTCACTAAATTTGCAATCGAAGACAATTCAACAACTATAAACTCCTATAATTTACTAAATTAATATTATCATGAAAAAGTTCTTCCTATTCTTTCTGCTTGTGCAGCTTGTGACGCTGGGCTACGCAAAGCAGATAAGAAAGGGGTATACGGACATTGGCATCGAGATAGAATACGACTTCTCTGATGTCAAAATGACCCCGGACCCTAATGATTCAACGTTAATGCATTTTTCAATCGATGGATGCCATACTACCATCGGAGAAGGGATTCCCGCTCTTCCTTTTAGCGGAGAGAGGTTTGAGATACCTCAAGGAGTATCCTTAGGGGATATTCAAATTCAGGAGACTCTTGAAGTGATCAATGCTAAGTGCGCTCCTGCAGAATTATTCCGATCTGATTTGATGGTCATCCAGTCAACTCAAGCCGCCAATGTAATATCTCCTTACAACGGACTTTGGCCTTCAGCATCTGCATGGATTGGTAGAACTGCCGAGTATCGCGATCGCACAATTGGATTTCTCAATGTATATCCGATACGTTACGATTATACCAATCAGCAAGTCGTAATATCCAAGACTCTGAAAATTACCATTCCTTTTCTGGATCAGCTAATGAGATTGGCTGCATCCGATGACATAGATTCAGAGCCGCATTCTCTTCCAAAAGATATGTTCACCGCATTCGTACCCCTTAATCTACAGAAGGACTACGATCCATCTCCATTAGGAGGGGCTCTTCTACCTCCGGATGTGTTACCAACTCTAATGATCATTGCCCCGGCAAGCTTTGAGGAACCTACAAGAAAGTTTGGAAAATGGAAACAAAGAATGGGATACTCAGTGCATATAGAAATTGTAGATGACGAAACATTACTAAATCCTACGGCTACTAAACAACTAATCCAAAATAGATATAAAACCGATAAAAAGCTTGAGTATGTACTCTTAATGGGAGGAGGTGATATAATTCGTCCGTTCAAAGGACGCTATAAATTGCAATTTGGTAGCAATACATACGAGAGTGTCACTTATACGGATTTGTATTTTGCTTGTATGGATGGCGATGATGATGAATTTCCTGATTTAATCATAGGTCGTTTTCCTGCGCATAATATTCATGGCATAAATGCAATGGTTAATAAAACCATTGAATATGAAAAGAATCCACCTATAACTGATTCGAATTTCTACAATACTGCTCTGCACATATCAGAATGGATAGATGAATATGATCCTAATCAGGTGGCAAGTGGTAGAAAAGGATATGAAAAGAGCAATTTTATCTGGACTTCCGAATGGTTTAAGAATATGTTGGAGAACGAAACCAATATGATTGTTAAGCGTCTATACTATAGAAATGGTGACCGTGAAGCCAAATTTTATGCAGATGGATCGTCTTTAGATCCCTCACTAAAATCATATCTAAACACTACGAAGTTATCTAAAAGTGATATTTCAAATGAAATAAGTAATGGGGCTTGGTATATACTATGTAGGAGTCATGGTAATATAGATAAATGGACTAATTTGAAATATAGTTCCGTAGAGGCAAAAGCGTTGCGTAATGGAAATAAACTCCCTATAATATTTAGTATCAATTGCAATTCCGGAATATTTTATAATCCGGAGGAGAAGAACTCCCAAGATTATGTTGAATACTCCTTATGTGAGGATTTGCTACGAAATCCATATGGAGGAGGCATCTGTGCAATTGGTTCAAATGGAGAATCAGAAACTCATTACAATGATTTGCTGACAGCAGGAATCTTTAATCAGCTCTATGGAGCTCCCGCAATGGATTTCTTCATGCCGGGACATCCTATTTTCTGGGGTGAGAGTGGAGGTGAATTACATGAATTCGGTAAGATCTTTCAAGCCGCTCTTGTAGATATGATTCTTCAAGAATTTCCCTCGGATACCGATAAAAGAGGTTTGGATTGGTCTTTTTATAATAGAGAATGTTTCAACTGTTTAGGTGATCCTACTCTAAACGTTCCTGTCACTAAGCCAATTATTGGAGAGTTGGAAACAATAAGAAATGGAACGGTGGAGAATGACACTCGAATGATTGTCCAAACCAGTGAAAGCGGTACAAGTTGGGGGTATACAAATCTTGATTTGTGGGGACCTAGGTTAATCGAGCGAAATGATGAAACCTTCTCACTGGTTGGATATGGATATGTTCCGGTATTATTTGAGGAATTAAATAGTACCGCTCAAGTTTCATTGCCGATGATACTGTCCGTAAGAAAAGATGGAACAGATATTTTATTACAATTAGACAATACCACGGACAGCACTTTGGTTAATAGATATGATATCTATGGGAACAAGGTGGAGTCTACACGCTGTAATAATGATGGCAAGTGTACTTTGAGTCATGGCAATGGCATTTCAATTATCACAGTGGAAGAGAATGGAGTAATTGTGGACCAAACAAAAATTAATAATTAAATTTTTAAATGACTTATCTTGGTAAATTCAATTTAAATTGAATTTACCAAGATAAGCAAACATTACTAATATGAAACAGGTAATTTTACTTTTTGCGCTTTTTATAGCTACATATACTTCGGTCATTGCGGACGATAACACTACGCGATATCAATGGACTGAGGATGAGCGGAATAGTATTGAACGTAATTGGTGGGATGATACTTGGATGGGTGGAGCATTCTATCAAATAGAACCTTGGATTTATTATGAGCCTCATGATAAACTTGAATATAAGTTAGATTCTATAGCTTATATAGAAGACATAAGAAAAGCTCCGGCTTACCGGTTACAGATAGATGCTAAAAATCTCAGTGAGGGTATCTTAAAAAGATTTAATTGTGCGTGGAGCGAAGATTTCACACATCACATAGTCATACCATCTGCCGTGGTGCCTGAGAAGATCGAATGGAAAGGGAAAGAATATACAGTCACCGCGTTGTCAGAGAGCCCCGGGTGTCAGGGTATAAAACTTGAATTGCCTTCTACTGCACGCTATATCTATTCAAACTGCTACTCTCCCGGATGGCAGACAGAAGTAATATTCAACGAGGGCCTGGAGGTGATTATGGACAACGTGTTTAACACTACACATGTAGAGTGCTTCTCTTTCCCGTCTACGCTGCGTTCCATCGGATCGGAGACTTGCTGCGACTGCCCCGACCTTTATAGAGTAGAGTTTAATGACGGATTAATCTCTATCGGCAATGGTTCATTCTCTAAATGTCCGAAAATAACCGAAGTCTCTCTGCCCGAGTCAGTCATATTCTTGGGTAAACATACCTTTAATGACTGCGAGGAAATAGAGAAAGTGAGACTTTCACGCTGGCTTCGTAATTACTGCGAACTTGAAGGAATATTCAACGGTTGCCCCAATATCAAGGAAATCATTTACGAAAGCAACACTCCACTGGAAGCACGCAACTGCTTCAATAAAGTTAACAAAGAGGAATGTGTGCTGTATGTCCCCTATCGCAGAGCTTATGTATATGCAAAACGCGAAGGATGGAAAGAATTCAAGAACATAGTCGAACTTCCTCAGCGTCCCGATGCTCTTGACGAGAATGGAAACCTCGCGGTATCGCAGATCAATGCCGAACTTCCTTCGGCCACCGAAGGCTACTACACTCTCGACGGCATCCGCTACAATGAATGGAACGACATCCCGCACGGCACAACCGTAATCTATATGAATCAGAAGATTCTAAAGCGATAAAGCTACACAGAAATAAAAATACCTTCAGTTTCTCTCACGAATCTGAAGGTATTTTTTATGCAATAATCTACGAATTTGAATGGAAATTTAACCAACGTTTTGTACGCAGCTGATCTTAGGAATTAATGTAATGAGGGTCATGGGTTCTGAGGGGTGATTTGCATATTTAAGATTTTTTCACTAACTTTGCAATCCGTTATGAAATACGGATTTGACAACGGCAAGTATCTTAAGATACAATCAGAACACATCAAGGAGCGAATCGCTCACTTCGGAAATAAGCTCTATCTTGAGCTCGGTGGCAAACTATTCGACGACCATCACGCATCCCGGGTATTACCGGGGTTTCAGCCCGACAGCAAACTGCGGATGTTCAGCAAACTAAAAGATCAGGCGGAAATAGTAATCGCCATCTCGGCGCTTGATATCGAACGCAATAAAGTTCGCAACGACCTCGGCATCACTTACGATGAAGACGTGCTCCGACTACGGGAGGAATTTCAGAACCGCGGCTTTATGGTTGGCTCTGTCGTAGTCACCCATTATAATGGTCAACGCTCTGCCGATGCATTCCGCCAGCGCCTTGAACGCCTCGGAATCAAAGTCTATTATCATTATATCATCGAGGGATACCCCACTAATGTCGACCTCATCGCATCAGATGAAGGCTTCGGTAAGGATGACTATATCGAGACCTCCCGACCCCTCGTCATCGTGACCGCTCCCGGCCCGGGCAGCGGAAAGATGGCGGTTTGTCTAAGTCAGCTTTTTAACGAACATAAGCGCGGAGTGACCGCGGGATACGCTAAATTCGAGACCTTTCCGGTCTGGAATCTACCCCTCAAGCACCCGGTCAACATAGCTTACGAAGCGGCCACAGCCGATCTCAACGACGTCAATATGATCGACCCATTCCATCTGGAAGCCTACGGCAAGACCGCGATCAATTATAACCGTGACATTGAGATCTTCCCTGTACTCAACGCACTTTTCGAGGGTATCTATGGCGATAATCCATATAAGTCTCCTACTGATATGGGTGTAAATATGGTCGGCTACTGCATCTCCGATGATGAGGTATGCTGCGATGCATCAAAGCAGGAGATTATCCGTCGATATTTCGCCACGCTCAATCAACTTGCCAAGGGCATCGGACAGGATTCTGAAGTCAGCAAGATATCATTGCTTTTCAAACAAGCTAAAATCGACCTTTCTTACCGCAAGCCCGTAGCGGCTGCCAGAGAACGCGCGGCATCATCCGGCAAGCCTTGCTCGGCAATCGAACTCCCCGACGGCACTATCATCACCGCGGAGACCAGCGAACTGCTCGGCCCGAGTTCTGCTCTGATTCTAAACGCTGTCAAACATCTGGCAGGAATCGACCATTCAATCAAGCTGATTCCACAGGAAATGATAGCTCCTATCCAACATACCAAAATCCAACTCCTCCAGAGTCATAATCCCCGTCTGCACTCAGATGAAGTACTCGTAGCGCTAAGCGTCCTTTCTACTACCGACGACCGCTGCCGTCGGGCTCTCGAAGTGCTTCCGCAACTCCGCGGCTGCCAGATGCACTCTACCGTCATGCTCGGAGAAGTTGACCATAAGATATTCAATAAACTCGGAGTCGGACTGACATGCGACCCGGTTAAGAAATAAGAAAAATATAAGATTGCGTCAAAGCGCGCACCTTCCTCCGCTCTTCGGGGGCCGGTGCGCGCTTTGACGTGTATAATAGATAAAAAACATGAAGTTTGATCAAAAAAAATGAAAAAGAACAAAATGAACTGTATTTGACATTGAGAAAATATAAGAAATTTATTAAATTTGCGCCGTTCTTGAACGAGATACTACGAAAAACCACCAAATGAAATTAATTTCAAACTACTAACACTTCATTAAATGAACAAGTTAACTGCAATTCTCCTCTCTCTGATGGCCCTGGTCTGCATTTTCCCGACCTCGGCTAAAAAGTACAAATGGGCCTATGGCGACCACGTCCTTGAAGTCTACACTACAGGACAGGGTAAGGATCGCACACAGCTCGTCAAAGCATGGGCCGTAGCTAAAAATGCTGATAAGGCTATCGAACAGGCGAAAATGGATGCCGTGACAGCAGCTCTCTTTGCCGGCATCGGATTCGATGAGAAAACCCATGGAATGGGAGTCTCCAATCTGCGCCCTCTTTGCACCGGCGATGATTACCGCGAACATCAGGGCCTTTTCGATGAATTCTTCAAAACCGGACAATTCCTGCAATATGTGCGTCCTGTCAATGATTCGTATCCCACCGGAGAGAATAATATGGCATGTCCCGGCGGACGCCGCGTAGGAGTCAATCTCGTACTCGACTATCCGGCCCTCCGCAAATGGCTTGAAGAATCCGGAGTCAAGAAAGGTCTCGGAGGTCATTTCAGCAATTGATAGTCTGCAACGCATAATTTTGCATATTAGCCTGATAAGGCTTATCTCTTCTTAATTTTAATAATACTGATTAATATCCATGAAACGAATATATCTTTCTCTGCTGATGATTATCAGCGCAACTCTTCTCCTAAAGGCGGCGGATGCAAAAAAACCGGTGCTTATGGTCTTCCCGTCCGACGACTGGTGTAAGAAAAACGGCTATATCCTCCCCGGTTCGGATGCTCCTGATTATGAGCGCGCTCTCCAGAACAGCGATATGGACGGCGCAATCGCCGTCATGGGCGACTATTTGGCTGAAATGGGTTATCCGATGTTTTCACTCAAACAGGAACTCAAGGAGATTCATAACACAGGCGCCCGCCGGATGGTCGTCACTTCCAAAAACGACGGACAGGTAATGGAATCTGACCGCGATCTGGTCACCCGCAACGTTGGCTGCGACTTTATTGTCGAGCTGATGCTCGACAAAAAAAGCGCCGGCGCTCGACAATTTATCGAATTTAAGGCGCAGACCATTGATGCCGCTTCACATAAGATTCTCCACGGCGATATCGGCACGTCGAGTCCATCCTCATCTCCGACTCCTCTCCAGGTGAAGGAGGTAGTAGGAGGATTTATCGATAACTTCTGCAATAAGATCGACCTCGCCTTCACCGACATTGAGAAAAAAGGTCGCGAAGGGACCATTACATTCGATATAGCCGACGACAGCCCCTATAACTTCGAAAGCGATGTGACAGTCGATGGCGAATCCGGCGAACTCGCTGACTTCATAGAATACTGGCTGAGCGAGCATGCGGTAGACGAAAACGTCGATCGCCAGCATAAGAGCCGTGAATCACTGACTTTCCGACAGGTGCGTTTTCCCCTCTTCGCTCAGGTAGCGGCAGGCGGCTTCGGCTCTAAGAAAGGTAAAGTAAAGGCTCAGTCTATGGAAAGTTTCGTAAAGCCTCTTGAGGCGGAACTTCGCCGGCTGGGTATGAATATGACTACTGTGCCCATAGGGCAGGGAAGTGTTTATTGTGTAATCGGAGGTAATTAATACTGCAAAGCACCGGAATTTATGAAACGTATAGTTTTTCTTCTATCAGTGATTATGGCTGCCTTCTCAGCCGGCGCTGAAGAATCGGATCTCGGCGCTCAGGTAGTCCTGACTCCTTATGTAGTGCACGACGCGAGCACACCTACTGCCGACCAGATACTTCTCGACAAACTGAATCGCATTGTGACCAAGTATGGCGTAGGCTCGCAAAACGGCCTGCAAAGTCCTTTCATTATCACAGGCCACGCGATAGAGTTGAATAAAGAGGTCACGGCGACAGCACCTCCTCACACAGCTGTCGAACTCTCTTTGACTCTATATATCGGGAATGGAGAGGAAGGCACCAAATTCTCTACCTGCAATATGACCCTGAAAGGGGTCGGGAATACACTCGACAAAGCTTATGCCGCAGCTTTCCGCAAGATCAACGTCAATGATCCCGAACTTGAGAATGCTATCGACATAGGCAGAGACCGCATCAAGAAATACTACGAAACGCAGGGACCCGGTCTTATCCGCAAGGCTGAAGCCTACGCGGCGGCAGGCAATTATAGTGAGGCTTACGGTGTTTTGCTGCGGATTCCTCCCGTTTGTCCGCAATACGCCCAGGCTCAGAAGATGGTGATCGATCTGGTCGGCAAAGAGAGCGACGACAAAAACGGAGCAGTCATACGCAGAGCCCGCGCGGCATGGAGCGCAAGTCCCAACGAATATGGGGCTTCCGAAGCTCAGAGCATTTTGGCAGGAATGTATAATCCAAGCCAGAAGATGCGCGCGGAAGCTGACGCTCTTATGAAAGAGATGTCGGCCCGACTCCAGAAAGTGGATGATGATGAGCGCGCAGCCGAACAGCGTCGTGAGGCCGATGCCCATAATGAGCGTATGGCCTACATCAACGGCGCTACAAAAGTGGCGGTTGCTCAGGCCAAGCAACCAGTCTATCATATCCATTGGTGGTAAGTAGCCTCCATATATAATACAAAGTCATAATTCAGAATTGGAGAAAGATCATATTGATGAGTTATGACTGACGATTCTTTAGTCATCAGACTGCAACTAACTTATCTAACTAATATTAATATCCGAATGAAACGAATCTTTAGATTGGCGTGTCTTGTGATCCTGATGGGGATAACTATCGCGCCTGCAAGGGGAGAAAAGCCCTTCTATGACTCGAAGAGCTGGATCGCCAACGTGGCGGGAGATCCCGATTTCCTGATCAACAATGGCTTCCAGTCAAAAGTCAATCCTATCCAGAATCTGAGCGTGCCGTATAGTCTTTCAAACGCTCCCACTGAGAAAGGCTGTATCACCTTGGCAGAAACTATGACCCGGGAGGGTATGGGGCGTAAATTCATTGACGCCTTGACCAACGACGGAAAGTCGGAGGAATATCTTCAGAAACTTGCTCTCTGGAATGCCAATAAGCAGGATGTGGAATTTGCATCAGAACATCTGCGCGGTGAGGGCGAAGAAGGGATCAAGACTCTGATTAAGGATGACTTTGAGCCAATACTGCAGCAGAACTATATCGTCTTGACAAAGACGGTACAGGTCGGCACAACTAAAGATGGAAAAATCAAAACGAAATCTTACTATGCGATATTCCATGTCGAGGTTTCAAAAGAGGATGCCTACGATATCATGATGAATATCGGAGACGCAAAGTATTATCTTCTTAAATTCCCCGTAAAATTCTGCTATTTGGGAGAATATAATCCGGAGGAACCGGAGAAAACGGAAGCTAATATTGCCAAGAAAGTGCCCGGATTGGCCGTGCGTGGTGTGCTTCTTCGTCGTAATCCGGCCCGCATCTCTATGGGTGAGGATTTAGGTATAAATAAAGGTGATCTCGTCAGCATCTATAGCCAGAGAGTCGATAAGAACGGCAACCCCTATTCGAAGCGTATCAGTCGCGCCCGCGTCTGTGGCGTATGGGATAATGATGCTCAGGTCAACTTTGAGGCAGGCACGGCCGGCAACCGTAAGAATGGAGATATCGTAGTGCGGACGCCCGACAGCCATTTCCGTTGGGGAGTGCTTGCCACTTACTCTCCGCATGTATGGGGTGGCAAAGCCCTGATGGACTACAAGGCCGGATTCACACGCTCCGGTATAATCCATCACATACTAATGGATCTTGGTTTCAATATGACCGACCACCCAGGTAATAAATATTACGTGCTTACTGATAAGCATTTCGGCTATGAATATCGCTCTCCGCTATTCTTTAACTATGGACTCGGATATGGTATAGGCAAGACTTTTCTTGGCTATTTAGACGTAATGCCTTTCTTCATGCTCCAATATGAAGCAGGCGTAATGATGGACGTCACTACAGAAACTTCTACTAATGATGATGCCGCTACGATTTTGGGTTCGTCCGTCCGCATCCCGATAGGTCTGCGTCTGAGCTTCAATATCGCTTATCCTGTGAAACTCGTCGTAGAGGGTGGATATGCAGCCCGCTTCGGTTTCGGAGATGACTATAAGATTGTCAAGCAGACTTGTGATCTGATGAAAGCCAAACGCGACGGAGTATTTGTCAACTTAGGTCTAATCTTCTAAATATTGAAATATCATAATGAAAACAATCAATATAATCAAACACTGGGGTATGGGGCTGATGCTCTGCATCGGCATGGTCACTCTGCTCAACAGCTGTAAGGACGATGACGAGACGCTGATAGATCAGTTCTATGAATTCCCTGAAATTATCACTTGTAGCCTCGGAGATCAAATCGAGATAGCGGATATGAAATTCGGTGATGACACGCTGGTAGTCCCGGCTGTCGTAATGAATCTCACCTACGCAATCGAGAATAAGAATATCATTACAACTGTAAATGGTGAGCTGACAGCTGTCGGCGTGGGTTCAACTGAAATTTTCATATATAATGCTCAAGAAGAGTTAATAAAGACTATCCCTGTTGTCGTTACTTTCGGCGTGGATTTTATAAATCCCGAAGACGGAATAATCAATCTTAAATATAATGAAGAGATTGAGTGCATTGAAAAGTATAACAATGAAAATGATCTCAAATATTGTCAGTTCATAAGCACGGATACCGGTGTTGTCACAGTAAATGATCAGGGACTGATCAAAGCAGTAGGATTAGGCGAAGCGCAGATAGGAGTATACATTAACAGACATCTTAATTTGGTATACGACGTGACAGTAAGTCCTAATTACGAAGTGACTATGAACTCCGGTAAGGTCATAGGGCTGCAATATCTTATTGATGACCTGCCGAATGCTTATTATCTGTCAGGTTTAAGTTCATCTAATCCCAAGGTGGTAAATGCCGTATCCTACGGTTATGTGACTTCTTTGGAAGAAGGAGTTGCAATTGTGGGGAACTCTGATGTAAAAGTTAAGATTACTGTCATAAATCCACTTAAAAGTCTCTTCGATTTAGATGCGGTTCAGATAGGTCATTATGTAAGATTATCCACTGTGAAGAATAATATGAGTGTATATCTTCTAACGAGTGAACGTGCTGCTACATTTAATGGAGTATTATATCCGACCGTTCTGACGTATCAGCCATTTGATGATGCTACATCTATCAAATTCTATTTCGATAGAACGAATTATCTTAAGTTCCGCGTTGTTGAGACCGGTAAAACATCAGAAGAAGTATGCGGATGGCTTGCCAATAATGCGAATTCGACTAAGCTTGATCAAACTGGTCAATTCAGTTATTTCAGACTGGTAAACGGTGCTTCATACAATTATGTATATCCGGTCAATGGTTCATGGTCAACGATTCAAATAGAAGATTACGTAAGATAATCCAAGGGATCTCACTTATGCGATAGATAAATATAATGGGGAAGCGCCCCGGGCTAATGCC
>JAIDYR010000030.1 GCA_029057985.1 Muribaculaceae bacterium
GTAATAAGAAGTAAGTAATAAGAAGTAAGTAATAAGAAGTAAGTAATAAGAAGTAAGTATTTTGAAATTCAAGAGATTTCAGTTAGCTTGTGAAACTAAAAATATTAGGCGATTCAGAGTAATTTTATCCCTCAATTTCGAGGAGTTCGAGCAGGCGGAGTTCCTTTTCGTCTATTTCATCGATAAGGGCCTGCATCCTTGCGCCCGCTTCTATAATCTCGTCGGGCGACATTTCTCCGGAGGACATGCGGACTTCAAGTTCGGCTTTTTCTTTTTCGAGTTCAGGAAGTTTAATTTCGAGTTCCTCTTTCTCCTTTTTCTCTTTGAATGAAAGCCGGCGCTCTTTCTCTGTCCGTGTCTTTCCGGAGGCAGTCGTGACCATGCCTGCTGACGATGCGGCATCTGTCGATTTTTTATTGCAGGCTGATGAAGACGACTGAGATTTTGATTGCATCTGAGCAGCTTCCATAGCTTTTCGTTCCTTCTCCTCCTGCCGCACACAATGGCGATAAGTAGAATAATCCCCCGGGAAATCCTTTATCTCTCCTTGCCCTTTGAATACAAAGAGATGGTCGACTATGCGATCAAGAAAGAAGCGGTCGTGGCTTATGACAATTACACACCCTTTGAAATTGACAAGGTAATCCTCAAGAATGGTAAGCGTCATGATATCAAGATCATTTGTGGGCTCATCAAGAATCAGGAAGTTTGGTGAGCGCATCAAGACAGTAGCGAGATAGAGTCGGCGTCTTTCTCCGCCTGATAATTTATGGATATATTTCTGCTGGTCGGCCGGAGTGAAAAGAAAGTGATTAAGGAATTGAGATGCTGTAAGAGTAGTCTTCTCATCGATTCTCACGGTCTCTGATATCTCACGCACTGCATCTATTACTTTCTTACGCTCGTCAAAGTCAGTCATTCCTTCCTGGCTGTAATATCCGAAGCGGACTGTCTCTCCAATATCGAAAGATCCTGAATCGGGCTTCACGAGGCCAAGCAGCATCTTTATGAAAGTAGATTTCCCGGCTCCGTTGTCGCCGACAATCCCGACCTTTTCATATCGGGCAAAAGTATAGTTCCAGTCTTTCAGGATTACGATATCTTCACCGAATTCCTTACTTACATTGTGAGCCTCAAATATTTTTGAACCTATATAACTTGAAGAAACTGACAAACTTACATTTCTTTCTCTCAAATTTACGTGGCTTCGCTGTTCGAGCTGATGGAAATTATCGATGCGATATTTTGCTTTCGAGCCTCTTGCCTGAGGTTGCCTGCGCATCCATTCAAGTTCAGTCCGCAGCAGATTCTTGACTTTTGCGAGTTCGGCTGTCATATTATCCATCCTCTCCTCACGCTTTTTGAGATAGTAGTCATAATTTCCCTGATATGAGAAAAGCTCCTCCCGGTCGATCTCAATAATCTTGTCGCAAATCTTATCGAGAAAATATCGGTCGTGGGTCACCATCAGTAGAGTTACTCTCTTACGGACAAGATAATTCTCAAGCCATTCGATCATTTCGATATCAAGATGGTTGGTAGGCTCGTCGAGTATCAGCATGTCAGGTTCGGATAGAAGAACCTTGACAAGTGCTGCTTTCTTTATCTGTCCGCCGGAGAATGTCTTCATTTTCCTATTGAATTCCGTGAGGCCGAATTGCGAAAGCATCTGCTTGGCCAGATCCGGCCCGGAGAAATCATCTTCAGATTTCGGCGCAGGAGTTGCGAATTCCAGAATGGATTCTTCGGGATCGAAAGGAGGTTGCTGCTCCAGATATCCTACCCGGATGCCATTTCGGAAAATGACATTGCCAGAATCGTAATCCTCTTTACCTGCGATGACATTCAGGAAAGTGGTCTTGCCGGTTCCGTTTTTTGCTATGAGGCCGATTTTGTCACCTTCGTAAATGCCGAGAGTCACATCACGAAACAACATTCTATCGCCGACGGATTTCGTAAGATTTTCAATCTGGAGATAAGAAATCATAGGATGTAATATATGATAATTGCGCCTGCCTGAGTTGCAAAAGATAGCGCGGAGGCAGGCGCAAGATTATTAATGGTCCGAATCGCATGATAATGCACTCGGATTTTCGAACTTATGCAATCGAAGCCCAGGGAATCAGAGAGCTGCGATCACTTCGATCTCTACGAGAGCTTTCTTGGGAAGCTCCTTGACAGCGAACGCGCAGCGGGCGGGATAGACAGCTTTGAATTCCTCTGCGTATACTTCATTCATCGGGGCGAAGTATTCCATGTCTGCGAGGAACACAGTAGTTTTCACTACGTTGTCGAGAGTCGCGCCTGCCTCAGCGAGGATGTGCTTGATGTTTTCGATCGACTGGCGGGTCTGAGCCTTGATATCGGCAGGCATTTCGCCAGTCTCTGCATTGATAGGGAGCTGACCGGATACGAAGATAAGATTGCCGGCCGCTACTGCCTGGCTGTAAGGTCCGATAGCACCCGGAGCCTTCTTTGAATTCAGTTCTTTTTTCATGGATGATATTATTTAATTGAAGAGGCTGCTTAAAAATTGATTTTAAGCAGCCTCTTGAAAAAAGAGCCGCGAGTGGGACTCGAACCCACGACCTTTTCGTTACGAATGAAATGCTCTACCAACTGAGCTATTGCGGCGTTATCTAATGCAAAATTACAAAAATATTTTGAGGCGGCAAAATATTTCCGTAATTTTTGCATCAGGGATTACATGGGAGATTAAGATGAAATCAATCGATTGAATAATCTACGCAAGCACGGGATGATTTGTATGGACCTACGATGCCGGCAGCCGCGACATGGGCGGGATGCTTGGCATAGACCTCGACATCAGCCATTGTCGGCACAACGGCAGTCAGAACTACGTCCCAGTCTTCTGCCGGATTTTCGTTGATGCCGACTTCCATCGATTTTAGACATTCTATTTTTCCGGGCAATGCGAGCAGTGCTTCCGCAAACTCTGAAGCCACGCAACGGCGGGTCTCTGCATCGCCGTTCAGTTTAAAAGTTACGATATGCTTAACCATGATTCTTCGTTATTAATCCTTATAGAGTCGGGCACGTGCGGCAGCTACCTTTTCGTCTGTGATGTAATCATCATAGTCCATCATCTTGTCGATAATTCCATTGGGAGTGAGCTCGATGATGCGATTGCAGACAGTCTGGATAAACTCGTGGTCATGGCTGGCCATCAGAATTACTCCTTTAAAGTTCTGCAGAGTATTATTGAAGGCCTGAATTGACTCAAGGTCCAGATGATTGGTAGGAGAGTCGAGAACGAGAGTATTGGCGTCAGTCAGCATCATGCGCGCGATCATGCAACGTATTTTCTCTCCTCCGGAGAGTACACTCGCTTTCTTCAGCACCTCTTCTCCGCTGAAGAGCATCTTGCCGAGGAATCCCTTAAGATAAATTTCTGAAGAATCTTTGGAATATTGGCAAAGCCAATCGACGAGATTAAGGTCGGTATTGAAGAATTCGCTGTTGTCGAGCGGAAGATAGGCATGCGTAATAGTCTGCCCCCATTCATATTCTCCGGCATCAGCTTTGCGGTTGCCGTTGATAATCTCGAACAGGGCTGTCATAGCTCGTGGATCTCTGCTGAGAAACGCAACCTTATCCCCCTTCTCGATCTGGAAGTTGACATCATCAAAGAGAACTTCGCCATCGACCGATGCCTTGAGGCCCTTGACCTCAAGAATCTTATTGCCGACCTCACGGCAAGGAGTGAAGATTATGCCGGGATAGCGTCGTGAAGAGGGCTTGATCTCCTCAACGTTGAGTTTCTCAAGCATTTTCTTACGGGATGTAGTCTGTTTGGATTTGGCTACATTGGCGCTGAAGCGCTGGATAAATTCCAGAAGTTCCTTTCGTTTTTCTTCAGCTTTCTTGTTGGCTGCCTGCTGCTGACGCAATGCAAGCTGCGAAGACTGATACCAGAAACTATAGTTGCCGGCGAAGAGGGATATCTTGTTGTAATCGATATCAAGAGTATGAGTAGATACGGCATCGAGGAAGTGACGGTCATGGCTGACCACGAGCACCGTATTTTCAAAATTGGCCAGATAATTTTCAAGCCATGCTACTGTCTCAAGATCCAGGTCATTGGTAGGCTCGTCGAGAAGCAGATTGTCGGGGTTGCCGAAGAGAGCCTTGGCAAGTAGCACGCGGACCTTCTCATTTGCCGACATATCTTTCATCAGCATATAGTGGCGGTCTTCCTTGATTCCCAGTCCCGAAAGCAGAGCAGCTGCGTCGCTTTCGGCATTCCAGCCTTCAAGTTCTGCAAACTTCTCTTCGAGTTCCGCAGCCCGGATTCCGTCTTCATCCGTGAAGTCTTCTTTGGCATATATTGCATCTTTCTCCTGCTTTATGTCCCATAAGACGGTATGACCGCGAAGTACAGTCTCGATGACCGTACATTCATCAAATTCAAAGTGGTCCTGAGAAAGCACTGACAGACGCTCTCCGGGTCCAAAAGTGACCGTGCCGTGAGTAGGGGAGAGCTGACCGGAGAGAATACGCATCAGTGTGGACTTGCCGGCTCCGTTGGCGCCGATAATACCATAGCAGTTGCCGTGTGTGAAAGTAAGATTTACATCCTGGAAAAGCGTACGCTTACCGAATTGTATTCCGAGATTATTGACTTGAATCATATTCTGTAGAAAAAATATTGCCGGCAGAAATTGCGCCAATATTGCTTCATATTTGGCTCCTGCCGATAAAAATTTCTACAAAATTACTAAATTTTGATGATATGACCAACCGCGAAGTGAACATTCAGGGTATTTACATAGTATTATTAATGTAAACTCTGCTTTAACTATCTAAACTGAACTACCGTAATGAAAGCATATACCATGGCTTTGTCCGTTGAATCGGGCGCTTTTAGAGCTATAAGATCAATTTGGATCGCCGCTATGGGCGCGGGATTGCTAATCTCTTTATGCTCATGTAAGGATGACACAGAAGCTCTCCCGGAATTGAAGGCGCAGACTTTTACTTCCACTAATTTATCGTTGACTTATGACGGTGAGGCAATGCCGGGTAAGTCTGCAAAGATTGAGTATAAGTCAGGATCAGCGTCTTCTTCCCGTACGGCTGAAATATCTCTATATTCTGAATTTGATCTAAGTCAATTGTCGGGAATGGGGTTGAGCGGTGTGGTCCCTGCTCCCGGAGTAATTCCCGGCACGCCTGAGTTGCGTCTGACAGTAGATTTAATTCCGTCCGACGGCTGCTATTCGTTCAGTGGTGCCGGCTCGACGGAGAGTGTCGATTATAAATTCTCAGGAAGCCTTCATTCCGACCTTCTTGAAATCAACTTTACGGATTGCTCGTTGAAGTCACAGGTATTCGCCGGGAAGATCTTTGCTCCATCTCCTATTAAAAAGAAAAATGTATTTGAATATGAATCATTGCCTTTCCATCTTGTTTGGGAATTGGATCCGACTTCCGAAGTTGACATTCCGCTATCTGATATTCTCCAAGCTGTAGTTACAGCTCCGGTCATACCGGTCTATAATAACACTGCCTATACTTCGGTTGCTCTTATGTTTGAGAGCGCAGTCCATACGATTGCACTTAATCCTGATGGCAACATCCCGGTTATATACACATCTACCGTAGGAGGCGCGGCCCATCTTGCTACATCGTGTGGCAATATGCTTCAATATGTCCCTTCACCCGGAGGAGTGAAGCTATATGTCAATCCTTTGTCGGCCTTGAGCCAGATGCTCGTAGCTCTGTCAAAGCCATCGGAAGATGCAGAATTTGTCACTAAAGCAAATTCCTCCGGAGGCGCAGGAATATTAGAGGGAACTGATCCGAAATTAGTAACCGCAATAGCAAAAGCATTGGTTGCCACTCTTGAACCGGGATTAAAAGATGGAATCTATCTGACCGTGACTCCTACTGCATCAGGAGCCGAGATATATTTTGATACTCACTCAAGTATTCAATTCATATCGGCATTGATGGAGAATCTTATCAAAGAGCCCGAAGTGACAACAGCATTGCAGGCATATCTCGGTAGTCTCGATTTGCCCGATGTGAATCCTGAGGAACTCGAGGGATTGATAGAAAAGTTGCCCGGTTTCCTCGAAAAGACTACCAGACTCGAAATCGGTCTTTCTCTTGTAAACTATCAACCAAAATAAGAGAGGTTTTATATCCGGTTGTATGGCATATCATCTCAAATAAATTGATTTTATATGTGAACCCCTTGCACTTCTTATTGGAAACTTTCCTCATATTTTTCGTGCTTTTAACAGACAGACCCTTGTGTAATTGGTTGTAATGTTGTATTTTTGTACTTTAAAATAGAATCTGTTATGGCAATGACAATAAACTCATCACCGGTACTGACCGGTGAATCAGCAAGAGCATTTTTTGAGGAAGCAGAGCGTAATGCCAAACTTCCCACTCCGCGTCTTTCTCCCGAACGTGAGGCACAGTTGCGCGATTATGAGCGTAAATGTCGTGAATTTATCTTCCCTCCTAAAAAGTAAAATTTGTGGACAAAGATAATTGTTTCATTCTTGAAAGGGATACAATAAGAAAACCTTATACATTAGAAGTTGCAGAGTACTGCAACTCTTTTTCATGCAATGATAAAGACCTTGATGAATTCTTTGAAAAAGATGCGTTGTTATATGATTCTGAATTGCTTGGCAGAACATACGCTTGGATTGACTTGTCACACCCGACAAATATATTGGCAATGATAACTCTTGCCAATGATAGCGTTAAAGCTAAATTAATTACATCTTCAGCAAGAAATCGTATTCAAAGGGGTATAAATAATGCCAAGCGAGGCATGAATTACCCGGCTGTATTGATAGGTCGCCTTGGAGTTTCAGAGAATTATCGAGGAAAAGGCATGAATATTGGAAGCCAAATTCTCAATTATATTAAAGGTTGGTTTCGGTCGGAAGACAATAAAACCGGTTGTCGTTTTATTGTTGTTGATGCGTACAACAACGAAAAGACTCTGCATTTCTATAAAAAGAACGGGTTCAAACCTTTATATAAAACCGAAGAGGAAGAACGTGCTTTTCTGGAATTGAATCCGGAAGAACCCTTGGAAACCCGCTTTATGTTTTTTGACCTGAAACTCAAATAAACATAACAGGCTTTTTCATTCTACTTGATACTGTAAATGGCGATGTGTGATACGTCCAAAAGTTTCCAATAAACCGACATAGCGATAAATCAGATTCGTCAGATTAGAAGCTTAAATAATCACAATGTAATCAACTTCATTGCGCAATATGAATATATTGACCGTATTACTATTCTCACTACTTAATTTCATAGTTGGAGCCGACTCCACGAAGTCTGAACCTATAGGAGCCAATCTTGTATTTGTTGGCGATGCAATGCAGCATGAGGCGCAACTCGATCAGGCAAAACTGGAAGGGGGAGGCTCAAGATATGATTATAAGGATTGCTTCCCTCTGCTCGCTCCCGATATCACGGAAGCTGACTATGCAGTGGTCAATCTGGAGGTGCCTCTGGGTGGAGGTCCGGTCTATCGGGGATATCCCTGTTTCTCTGCTCCTGATTCCTATGCGGAAGCTCTTCGCGATGCAGGATTTGATCTTTTCCTTACTGCTAACAATCATTGTCTTGATAGTGGCGACAAGGCGGCACGTCGTACTCTGGCTGCTCTTGACCGTCTGGGAGTAGATCATATCGGCACATACCATGACGCCGCCCAGAGAGATTCCCTTGTGCCCTTTATTAAGACAATCAACGGAATCAAGATTGGATTCCTTAACTATACCTATGGCACCAACGGAATCCAGCCCAAAGAAGGGATGGAAGTCGCTTATATTGACAAGGAGAAAATACGCAATGAGATTGAGAAGACTCGTAAGGCCGGAGCTGAAATGATATGCGTGACTATGCACTGGGGGATAGAGTATGTGCTTCATGAGAACAAGGAGCAACAGAATCTTTCGGACTTTCTCGTAGGAGAAGGGGTCGATCTGATTATAGGAAGTCATCCTCATGTAATTCAGCCGATGAAGGTCGTCAGAAACGATAAGGAAAATAAGGATGTGCTGGTAGTCTATTCGCTCGGTAATCTGATTTCTAACATGAAAACGACAGATACCCGTGGAGGAGCACTCGTGAAGGTTCGCGTTGAACGCGAACCCGACGGACGTCCTGTATTTAAGAATGCAGCCTACGATATTTTCTTTGCAGCAAAACCGGAAGGACGCGGTAGTAATTTTAAGGTTTATCCTTCGCGCTACGCCGATCGCATACCCTCCGGACAAAAGGAGCATTGGAGAATGTTTGAGCGTAATGCCCGCAAGATCTTTGATGAGTGTAATGTCAAAGTGCCTGCGGTCAAATAACTTGAAAATTTGAATTACACTATAAATTAAGACCCCGTTTTATAAAAAAAGCAAAAGTCCGGGCGGCGTATTTTAGAGGACATTTCGCAAGTTGAAGAAGGAG
>JAIDYR010000031.1 GCA_029057985.1 Muribaculaceae bacterium
TCGCAGGCTTACCGCTTCCGCCATAGAGCATGGAAGTGTGCTCTGCGAGCTCCTTGCCATATTTGTCTTCGATTACCTTGCGGATATGCGCGTGCATGTCTTCAGCCTGATCAGCAGTGGCGGTTTTGCCTGTGCCGATAGCCCATACGGGTTCGTAAGCGATGACGATCTTGGCAAATTCTTCAGCAGGAAGGCTGAAAAGAGCTTCAACCTGCGAAGCTACCACGTCATTGAATGTGCCGTTCTCGCGCTCTTCAAGGACTTCACCAACACAAAAGATGGGAGTAAGGCCATTGGCGAGAGCCTGCTTTGTCTTGGCAAGAAGCTGCTCATTGTTTTCGCCGAAGTATTGGCGGCGTTCACTGTGGCCGAGAATAACGTGAGTAGCGCCTGTAGACTTCACCATGGGAGCGGAAATCTCTCCGGTATAAGCACCCTTCTCATGCTCGGAGCAGTTTTCAGCACCGAGTCCGATCACTTCAGGATCGATGACAGCGTTGACGGAAGTCAGGTGAGTAAAGGGCACGCAGATGACTACGTCGCAATTTTTCGCTTTCCCCTGAAGACGGGAGTTGATCTGATCGGCAAGTTCGACACCCTCTTCAAGAGTAGTGTTCATTTTCCAGTTGCCTGCAACAATGTTTTTTCTCATAACTTAAGATAATGTAGAATTATTGACAAAGTTAACAAAAATTCCCAACATGCGCAAGATTTTGCCTGAATAAGAATAATTTTGAACTTTATAGGAGGTTAAAATTTGCCGCAGTTAGATTTTTTTAGTAATTTAGAGGATTATTTGAGGGAGATTAACTGCTGCTTTTTATGAGGCTCCCTCGACAAAATCAGATTATGGATTTCAAACTTACATCCGATTATATGCCTACGGGCGACCAGCCTGAAGCGATCCGAGAACTCGTAGAAGGAGTCAATGAGGGGAACCCTCATCAGACTCTGCTCGGGGTTACCGGTTCGGGAAAGACATTCACTATGGCGAATGTAATTAAGGAAGTGCGTCGTCCTACCCTCATACTCTCTCACAACAAAACTCTTGCCGCTCAGTTATACGGTGAGATGAAAAGCTTTTTCCCGGAAAATTCAGTACAATACTTCGTCAGCTATTACGATTATTATCAACCGGAGGCGTATATCCCGTCTTCTGATAAATATATCGAAAAAGATCTGATGATCAATGAGCAGATCGACAAGTTGCGGCTATCTACTGTCTCCGCTCTTCTCTCCGGTCGGCGTGATATAATAGTCGTAAGTTCGGTGAGTTGCATCTACGGCATGGGTAATCCGGAAGATTTTGCCCAAAGCGTAGTGAAGATATCTTTGGGAATGAGAATATCCCGTAATGCTTTTCTCCGTCGCCTTGTCGACTCTCTCTATTCGCGAACTGAGACCGATCTTCAGTTCGGTCAATTCCGCGTAAAGGGAGATACGGTCGACATTAAACTCTCTTTCGAAGAGATTATAGTAAGAGTTATGTTCTGGGGTGATGAGATTGAAAAGATTCAGACTATTGACCCCGACACGGGTGTAGTCCTCTCAAATCTTGAGGGTTTCAATATATATCCTGCAAATATCTTCGTGACCTCTAAAGAACGCACTGCTTCCGCCGTTGACCAAATCGCACTTGATTTGGGAGCCCAGGTAGAATTCTTCCGCAGCGAAGGAAAACTTCTGGAAGCGGAGCGTCTGCGCGAACGCGTCACGTATGATCTGGAGATGATCAAGGAATTGGGACATTGCAGCGGCATCGAAAATTACTCCAGATATTTCGATGGCCGCGAACCGGGTATGCGTCCATTCTGTCTGCTCGATTATTTCCCTAAAGACTATCTGACTATCATAGATGAGAGCCACGTCACCTTACCTCAGCTCCGGGGTATGAACGGCGGCGACCTGTCGCGTAAGATAAATCTTGTAGAATATGGTTTCCGTCTGCCTGCCGCCATTGATAATCGTCCTCTGAAATTTGATGAATTCGAGCGTCTTACCAATCAGGTCATATATGTAAGCGCTACTCCCGGCGACTATGAACTGATGCAGTCGGAGGGAGTTGTGACCGAGCAGGTGATCCGGCCGACAGGTCTGCTCGATCCTGAAATTGAAATCCGGCCGACCATGAATCAGATCGATGATCTCATGGAGGAGATTCAAAAACGAAATGAAGCCGGCGAGAGGACTCTCGTCACTACCCTTACGAAGAGAATGGCCGAGGAACTCAATACTCATCTTCAGAAATGGGGAGTAAAAAGCGCGTATATTCACAGCGATGTCGATACTCTCGATAGAATCCGAATCCTTGACGATTTGAGAGAAGGGGTATATGATGTGCTTATTGGAGTTAATCTTCTGCGTGAAGGACTGGATCTTCCGCAGGTAAGTCTGGTAGCAATCCTGGACGCAGACAAGGAAGGCTTCCTTCGCAACCATCGTTCGCTGACACAGACGGCAGGACGCGCCGCACGTAATGTCAACGGGAAGGTAATCATGTATGCCGATAAGATCACTGACTCCATGCGTCTTACTATCGAAGAGACCGAACGGCGGCGGCAGAAACAGATGAAATACAATGAGGAGCATGGAATAGTGCCTACTCCGATTGTCAAGAAAGTCAATAATGATCTGCTGGAGATTTATGGCGAATCAGCCGCCTCCGAGCATCCGATCGAACAGCGTACACGCGCCGTCACTCCCAAGCGCGAGCGACTTTCAGAAAAGGGCTATGTCGCTCCCAAACAACCGCGACCATACAATGAGGAAGAGATCTCCTCAAGATTTGTGGCTGATCCGGTGACGGCATATATGACAGTCCCGGAGATTAAAAACCGCATAGAAAAGGTAAAACGCGATATGACTGCGGCGGCCAAGCGCACGGACTTCATAGAAGCCGCTCAGTTGCGCGATGAACTCATAGCCTTGACTAATCTGCTCGAAGGGAAGGAAGCTTCAGGCGCACCATGCGTAAATTGATTGCGTGAGTTGCTTCGATAATTACAATAGAATCAATGACAGAACGGAAAATACATCCAAGATACGATAAGTCACTTTACCTCCCGACTACCCGGGAGGAGATGGATCGTCTTGGCTGGGATCAGGCTGATATCATACTTTTTTCAGGGGATGCATATATTGATCATCCATCCTTTGGAGCAGCCGTAATCGGAAGGGTGCTTCAGTCAAAAGGTTATAAGGTGGCTATAGTGCCTCAGCCTAACTGGCGGGATGATCTCCGAGATTTCAAGAAACTCGGCAAGCCGAGACTTTTCTTCGGAGTATCTCCGGGAGCTATGGATTCTATGGTTAATCATTACACGGCCGGACGCCGCCGGCGTCATGATGATGCCTATACTCCCGGAGGACGCCACGGAGCCAGACCCGATTATCCGTCGATCGTCTATTCAAATATACTTAAAGAGTTATACCCTGACGTCCCTGTAATAGGAGGAGGGATTGAATGTTCGCTCCGCCGGGTTTCGCACTATGATTATTGGACCGACAATCTCCGGCCTCCACTACTCACAGATGCTCCCATGGATATGATTATTTATGGCATGGGGGAGCGTACGGTCACGGAACTCGCCCGAAGGCTGGATGAGGGACAGAAAATTTCTGAAATTACTGATTTACCACAGACAGTATTTATATCATCTGATACTCCGGATAAGGATGATATCGTGCTTAATTCATTTGAAGACTGTCTGCACGACAGGAGACTGCAAGCCCGAAATTTCCGGGATGTAGAGATTCAGTCGAATATGATGGAAGGTAAACGAATGTGGCAGAAAGCAAAAGGGAAAATGATATGCATCAATCCAATGCTTCCTCAGATGACCACGGAGGAAATTGACGCCTCATTCGATTTGCCTTACACTCGATATCCTCATCCGCGTTACAAGGGAAAAACAATCCCCGCCTATGATATGATCCGCCACTCGGTCAATATGCATCGTGGTTGCTTCGGAGGATGCGCGTTCTGCACTATCTCGGCTCATCAGGGTAAATTTATAGCTTCCCGCTCGAAGGATTCCATTTTGAAAGAGGCCAAGAAAGTCACTGAGATGGATGATTTTAAGGGATATATTTCCGATCTCGGAGGTCCGTCGGCAAATATGTATGCTATGGGAGGTGTCGATAAGGAGCGTTGCCGGAAATGCACCCGTCCTTCCTGTCTGCATCCGAAGGTTTGCGATAATCTCAATTCCGATCATACTCCCCTGTTAGAGGTTTACAAGGC
>JAIDYR010000032.1 GCA_029057985.1 Muribaculaceae bacterium
AAATTATTTCGCAAGCGAAAATAATTTTACTTGTATCTTTTATAAATTTCAACCCCAAGTTTCTTGGCTTTCTCTATATCCTCAGGATTCTTGGGATCGACACCATACTTCGACAGATCAGGCACAACGACCTCTGTCCCGGGCTTAATACGGTTGGGATGACCAAGAATTTTCTCATTCTCCTTATATATATAAGGCCATAGATGGAAATTCCCATAGTGAGCTTTGGCAATTGTAGTCAGGTATCTGGTCTGGCTGACGGTATCCGTGATCGGCTTGGATTTTTTCTTATCGGAAGCCTGGGTCGGCACCACTTCATCTGCAGATTTGTCATCATAAGCTCCATCGATGGCTGAATCCTTATCCGGAATCATTTCTTCTTCTACCAAACCCGTTTGATCCGAACTCTCTTCAGCTAAGTTATCTTCGTTATCAAGCAATGTCGCAACCTCAAGTTTCTCAACGGAATCATTGGGATTAACATTTTTACCGAAGATTCGCGATGTGACATTCCTGCCCCAATCAGAGAAATCGTCGTTCAACCACCACAATATTCCGCACCCCGCGATTATGCCCACCAAACCTACGGCAATATACCATGGCCAGACTCTCCTATGCGGTCTTTCTATATTGTACGTCTCGTGAGATGCGTGAGAAGAGTCTTCTACATTATCGTGAGTCACTGTCTCTGAAGGAGCCACAAGTTTTGAATCATCCGCCTCTTCATGATTTTCCTTTTCAGAAGACTCTTCTTTTACTGAATCATCTTCTCCTGTAGAGTTATCGACATGAATATCTTCACTGCTTTGTCCGGCATCCACAGGATTTGGAGATTCACCGGATTCCAATTCTGCAAAAGCCGCGGGATATTCCTTTTTGAGCGAGTCTTCCTTCTCCTCCTCAAGGATGAGTTCCTGCTGAAGAGTAGCTGACATCAGATTATTGGGTTCGCTTTCTGCCTGAATAAGCTCTTCCTCAAGGATTCCCTCTTCTACCACTATCGTCTCAAACATATCGAAAGGAGCATTCACTGCCGCAGCCAAATCTTTCGACGGAACAAAAACAATACGATTATGAGCAGGAATCTCGTTATCCAGACCGGAAGTCACATCGACACTTTTCCGCGCTTCTACGGGTGAAATCTTGAACGTGCCGAATCCCTTTACCCTGATGCTTTCACCCCCCTCCAGACATGCTGAAATATGCTTGAACAACTGGCGGAGCACATCCTCACACTCCGACAGATCCAGACCGCTTTTCGTTGCCACCAACTGTGCCAACCGGGCTAATGTTATCTTTGAATTCATAATCTTCAGATTTTGGATTTAAGCACTCCGGAGGGCTTGAAGTTTATCACTAACTTAGGGGGAACCATCAGACGCTGCCCGGAGGCCGGATGCACTGTAAGACGCTCTTTTCTCTTCCGGGCCTCAAATTGCCCGAATCCCGGTATGATGACAGTGTCCATCTCCAGACAAGAGTCGGCAAGTACGCCGCAGAAAGATGATATGATTTCCTGCACCCTCGTCTTGTCAAGGCGAGTTCGGGAGGCAATGGACTCGATTAATGTCTTATTATCCATAAGCATGTCTAAAGTTATACAGGCATGCGCAAAAAACTGCAATTAACTCTATAAATTGCCGGCACGCCAATTTTTTGTTCTATTTCCACAAAATTACGCAAATCCGCAAAAATTTCCAAGTCAATACAGATTAAATCCATCTTTTTTTTGTAACTTAGCGCAGTTTTAGTATTTTTCAAACACATCGGATTATATGAAATTTATTATTCTTCCGCTTATCTCATTGCTCGTGAGCCTGAGCGCATACTCGCAGATATTCTATAAAATTGAAGGCAACGGACTGAAAGAGCCTTCCTATCTCTTTGGCACTCACCATCTTGCTCCGACTTCAATACTTGATTCATATCCTTCATTACCTCAGGCACTCGAAGAGACTAAGGCTGTAGTAGGCGAAATCGACATGACCGCCTCGCAGATGGAAATGGCAATGGCCATGCAGCCGTATATGATGGCTCCGGCCGATAGCACGCTGACTGCGCTCCTGACAGTTGAAGAATTAGCCGATCTCAACAAAAAATTCGAACCCTACGCACCCATGCCCGGGATAACACTCGAACACCTCGGCACAATGCGCCCCATGGTAATTTCCGCTATGGTAAGCCTTGGCGAAATGCAGAAGTCTCTTCCCGGATTCGATCCTAACGCTCAGCTCGACGCCTCATTCCAGCTTCAAGCCAAGTCGGAAGGGAAAGAGATCATCCCCCTGGAGACGGCCGACATGCAGGCTCGCCTGCTCTATACCTTCACTCCAATAAAAAAGCAACTTGCTGACCTTAAGGAACTCCTCGAAAAACCGGAGGAACTCGTAGAAAATTGCGGAAAACTTAATAAAGCATACCTTGAAGGAGATCTCAACACACTGCTCGCCCTGACCGAAGGCGAAGATTCAGATCCGGCCTTCATGGAAGCTCTACTGACACTACGCAACCGCAACTGGATGAAGTCTATACCCGATATTATTAACTCACGCCCGTCTCTCATCGCAGTAGGAGCGCTCCATCTCGCAGGAGATGAGGGACTCGTCAATCAACTCAGGAAGGCAGGCTACACTGTGACCGCAATTAAATAAACCTGTTGATTACCAATATATTATAAAAATATTGAAATTTTTTAGTTAATATTTTTGTAATATTTTTTGCATAATGAAGATTTTTTCGCTAACTTTGTAGCGTCAGGGAAGATACAAAGATTCCGCTTCCCTGCCATTAAATAAAATCTAATCATAAATCTAACAATATAATTACATCATGGAAATTCCCTTTGCAGAATCTTGGAAAATCAAGATGATTGAGCCCATCCGTAAAAGCACACGCGAAGAACGCGAAAAATGGCTGAAGGATGCTCACTACAACGTCTTCATGCTCAAGAGTGACTACGTCTACATCGACTGTCTGACCGACTCAGGCACAGGCGCTATGTCCGACCGCCAATGGGCCGCAATGATGACCGGCGACGAATCATATGCAGGCGCACGTTCATTCTTCGAACTTAAGGACGTCATCAACCGTATCACAGGTTTTGATTACGTGATTCCGACCCATCAGGGCCGTGCTGCCGAAAATGTACTCTTCTCTCACCTCGTTCACGAAGGTGACTACGTACCCGGCAACTCCCACTTCGACACAACCAAGGGCCACATCGAATCCCGCAAGGCATTCGCAATTGACTGCACTATCGACGAAGCGAAAGACACTCAGCTCGAATATGACTTCAAGGGCAACGTCGACATCGCAAAACTCGAGAAGGCTCTTCAGGAATATGGTGATAAAGTACCCTTCATCATCGTCACTATCACCAACAATACTGCAGGCGGTCAGCCCGTGAGCATGGAAAATCTCCGTGGAGTCCGCGCCCTGGCCGACAAATATGGCAAGCGCGTCATCTTCGACTCCGCCCGCTTTGCTGAAAACGCCTACTTCATCAAGACCCGTGAACCCGAATTCAAGGACTGGACTATCAAGGAAATCTGCCGCGAAATGTTCTCTCTGGCCGACGGTATGACGATGTCTTCCAAAAAAGACGGTCTTGTCAACATGGGTGGCTTCATCGCTACCAAATGGGAAGACTGGTACGAAGGCGCCAAGAAATACTGCATCCCCTTCGAAGGCTTCCTCACATACGGAGGTATGAATGGTCGCGATATGGCTGCTCTTGCTGTAGGTCTTGATGAAAACACTGAGTTCGACATGCTCCAGACCCGCATCAAGCAGGTTGAATATCTCGCCAAGAAACTTGACGAGTATGGTATCCCCTACCAGCGTCCCGTCGGCGGTCACGCAGTATTTATCGATGCTGACAAAGTCCTTGACCGCGTACCGAAAGAGGAATTCCCCGCCCAGACTCTGACTATCGAGCTCTATCGCGAAGCAGGCGTCCGCGGTTGCGAAATCGGTTACATCCTCGCCGACCGCGATCCCATTACTCGCGAAAACCGCTTCGGTGGCAACGACTTCCTCCGCCTCTGCATCTGCCGCCGCACATACACTAACAATCACATGGACGTAATCGCAGCCGCCCTTAAGAACGTCTACGACCGTCGCCATGAGATCACCCGCGGCGTGAAGATCGTATGGGAAACAGAACTTATGCGCCACTTCACAGTGCAGCTCGAACCCCTCCAGTAATCTCCACAATCCCTTCATAAATAAAGCTCCGTCTATCTTGACGGAGCTTTATCTTTTTATATCATTCAAGACATGAGCGCATTAAGTTTTCATTAACATTCCTTAACACTTATATGTCTGCATTTTTTGCACACACAAAATCTCCGTGTGCATAACCCATGATAAGCTGTCATACAACATCAATTAATCATATAAAACTACTAATCAGCATTTTACAAATAAATATACTGAATTCCTAAGAATTTTTAACGAAAAAAACTTGCAAAATTCTTGCTCATAGTGTTTAAATTTTGTAGTTTTGAGCAATGAAAACTGAAAAGTGTCAAAAATCATTAACGGTTTTCATACTTAAAATTCAAATACCATTAACCTCTGAATAGAGAATATTCTTCGGAATAACTCAATAAATAATGATTATGGAGCAGACTCTTGTCATTCTGAAACCCTCCGCAGTGGAGCGCCGCCTGATAGGCCGCATTATCGAACGAATTGAAAATCGCGGCTTGATCATCACCGGCATGAAGATGATGCAACTTGACGAAAAGATTCTTCGCGAGCATTACGCTCACCTCGTCGACAAACCCTTCTTCCCCTCCATCGTCGAATCAATGACAGCGTCTCCCGTAATCGTAATGTGCCTGAAGGGCGTTGATGTGGTCAGCGTATTCCGCACGATGACCGGAGTGACCAATGGTCGCAACGCGGCACCTGGCACACTCCGAGGCGACTTCTGCATGAGTGGTCAGGCTAACATCGTCCACGCAAGCGACTCGCCCGAAAATGCTTTGATAGAAATCAATCGATTCTTCCGTCCTGAAGAGATTTTCGACTATACTCCGTCGAACATACAGTTCTTCTACGGCGACGACGAACTGAAATGATAACCCCGACGCGGATTCTCTCCGTCTTCGACAATAAAATTAAAGTTTAATCTTCTCTCTCATTAAATTATTAACCTCTCTCATTTCTTAAGGTAAAGAAATCATGAACTTCAAGAAAATCTGTTTTATTGCGGCAGCCGCCCTGATGACAGTCTTGCCCGCCGCAGCTCAGACAAAAAAGTCCGGTGCCCACTCAGCAGCACATAAGGATCTTCTCGCAAAGAATGCTACAGCAAAAGACCAGATAAAACTTATCGATCAATCTTCGTTCGTGGATCTCTATGACGATCTCGAACCGGAGATCGATATCTATACCGAAGGCTGGAACAGCCGTTCCGTCAATCCTTTCAAGGAGTCAGACGTACCTAATTCCGCAGTCATTAACGTGACCGGCTACCACATGCCCCATCCGGGTCGCGTAACTTCAGCCTATGGATTCCGCCCGCGCTTCGGACGTATGCATAAGGGTGTCGATATCGGCCTTAAGATGAACGATACCGTTCGCGCTGCATTTGACGGCAAGATCCGTCTGACAAACTATGAGGCTAAAGGCTATGGCAACTACGTTATTATCCGCCACCCCAACGGACTTGAAACTGTCTACGGTCACCTCAACAAGCATCTTGTAAAAGCAAACCAGACAGTGAAAGCCGGTGACCCGATCGGTCTTGGTGGTTCTACCGGACGTTCAACCGGTCCTCACCTTCATTTCGAAACGCGCTACATGGGTTATGCAATCAACCCTGCTGCAATTTTCGATTTCGCCAATCAGACCACACACACCGATACATATACTTTCACCAAGCAGACTTATCAGCAGCCGCGTAACTTCGCTCCCTCGCGTCAGCTCGCCAAGAACGAAACCGGCACCAACCCCTATACATCCGCAGCTGAAAAGGCTACTTATACCGTGAAGAAAGGCGACACCCTCGCCGCTATCGCACGCTCCTACGGCATGTCGACCACAACACTGCGCAAGCTCAACAACATGGACGCAGACGAGCGCATCAAAGTCGGCCAGACCCTCAAACTCAAATAATAGATTCTTTACCAAAAATATTAGCGACGGGCTGATTCCTATGAGGACTCAGCCCGTCGTTGTTATATTAAAATTAAATTTTAATAATAATTATTTGGATCTATTGAAATTTTTTTTTAAATTCGCGCATCAATCTAAAAGTCTAACATTTAAGTAAGTGAGAAAAATTAATGAACATATAAAAGGAAGTTATTTTTGAGCTGATTTGAGTGCGGAAGGAGGGAGCATACTCCGTATGCGACTGACTGACAAGCTCGAAGCAGCCAAAAATAACAAGTTTTATTGTTCAAGTAATTTTAATCACAAATATCGTTTAATTTTTGGAACTTACTTATT
>JAIDYR010000033.1 GCA_029057985.1 Muribaculaceae bacterium
CTCCTTCTTCAACTTGCGAAATGACCTCTAAAATACGCCGCCCGGACTTTTGCTTTTTTTATAAAACGGGGTCTTAGCCCATTTACCGAATGGTAAAAGACTAAAAACTGCTCAAAATTAATATTTTTTTTCATATCCACCAAATAAAAAATCCGACTTCTTAGAGCCGGATTTTATCGATCATGGATCTTGATTTCTACATCAATACTGGGGAGGATTATTAAAGTTATCATAGTTTCCGACCGGATAGCCATATTTATTGGGGAATGGCTGGCTGTCTTTCAACATAAAGACAAGCAGAATAATCCCTCCCACTAAGGGAATAAATGCGATAAAATACCAAGCTCCACTCTTGCCAATATCATGCAGGCGACGCCATACGAGAGCCAGACTTGGCACAATGTTAACAAGGCCGATGATTGCAAGAATCGCAGACCAAAAGAGTGACGGTTGCTCACCCTGCATCTCTGCTCCTAATACGAAACTGTAGGGGATGATATAAAGCAGACAAAGATAGAGCGCTACCCACCAGTACTCAGCGCGAGTCGCACGACCGCTGAAATTCGCATATTGCGAATAAAATGATTTGATTGCTTCTCCGAATCCGATCATAATGATAAGTTTTATTAGTTAGAAGTTAAGTTGTTAGCAAGCAATGTGGCAACCGGTCCTGCAATCTCCCCCATCCCCTCCCCGTGCTCCGCAGAGCGGGGCTATGCGATAGGCCCGTATCGATGACCGCGCAGCGGGCGTCGGTGCGGGTATAGCCAATTAGCCCCATCCTTCCTCCCGCCCCGCAGAGCGGGGCTATATGCTTCTGCAAATTTAATAATTTTCGCCGATATATCATGATTTTTCACGAAAATTTCGTAAATTTGCGTTTTAAATAAGAGTTATTATAAGACTTTCAACTATATGACTGAAATCAAGGAAGAGATCATCGAAAATGAAAATGGTCTTAATTTCATAGAGCAGGAAATCCAGAAGGATCTCGCTGAAGGAAAGAATGGCGGACGCCTTAACACCCGATTCCCGCCCGAACCCAACGGCTATCTCCATATCGGCCATGCCAAAGCCTTCATCATGGACTTCGGAGCCGCCGAGAAATTCGGAGGCACGTGCAATCTGCGTTTCGACGATACTAATCCTCAGAAAGAGGATACTGAATATGTAGAAGCGATCAAACGAGATATCCATTGGCTCGGCTATGATTGGGGCGATCGCCTTTACTATGCCAGCGATTATTTCCAGCAGCTTTTTGATCTCGCAGTCAGAATGATCAAGGAAGGTAAGGCCTATGTCGACGAGCAGTCTTCTGAAGAAATAGCGGCTCAGAAAGGGACGCCGACGACGCCCGGCACTGAATCACCTTTCCGCAACCGTCCCGTCGAGGAAAACCTCGACCTCTTCATGCGCATGAATAAGGGGGAATTCCCAGAAGGATCCATGGTGCTCCGAGCCAAAATCGACATGGCCAGCGACAACATGCATTTCCGGGATCCGATCATGTACCGCATTATCTTCACTCCTCACTGGCGCACCGGCGAACAATGGAAAGTCTACCCCATGTATGATTTCGCCCACGGCCAGAGCGACTACTTCGAAGGTGTCACTCACTCCATCTGCACTCTCGAGTTTGTCCCCCACCGTCCGCTCTACGAATATTTCGTCAAAGAACTCGCCGACGAGTCCTACTGTCCCCGTCAGATAGAATTCAATCGTCTGAATCTTACGTATACGGTAATGAGCAAACGCAAATTACTGCAGCTTGTCAAGGAGGGTCTCGTGCGCGGATGGGACGATCCCCGAATGCCGACAATCTGCGGTCTGCGTCGCCGTGGATATACACCTGAATCCATCAAAAACTTCGTAGGCAAGATCGGCTATACCCGCTATGAAGCCCTTAATCATATCGAACTCCTTGAGCATTGCATCCGCGAAGACCTCAATCAGAATGCAACGCGCGTCAGCGCCGTCAAGAATCCTGTAAAACTCATTCTGACCAACTTCCCCGAAGGCGTGACCGAAGAAATGTATATGGAGAATAATCCTGAGCGACCTGAAGAAGGGCGCCACGCAATGCCCTTCACCCGCGAACTCTGGATCGAGCGCGACGACTTCATGGAGAATCCTCCGAAGAAGTTCTTCCGTCTGTCGCCGGATAAGGAAGTTCGCCTTAAAGGAGCTTACATCATTAAATGCACCGGCCTTAAGAAAAACGATGACGGAGAGATCGAGGAAATCTATGCTACTTATGATCCCGACACTCTGAGCGGACGCCCGGGAGCTGACCGCAAGGTGAAAGGCACTCTCCACTGGGTAAGCGTGCCGACGGCAGTCAAATGTGAAGTACGCGACTACGATCGTCTTTTTGCTGTAGAGAATCCCTCCGCAGAAGAGGGCGACTTCCGCGACCTTCTGAATCCGGAATCTGAAAAAGTGCTGACTAATGTGATGATCGAACCCTGGCTTGCCGAGCGTGCCAAGGCCGGCGACCACTATCAATTCCAGCGCCTGGGCTACTATACCGTAGATCCGGACACAACCCCCGAACATATCGTATTCAACGAGACAATCGGACTCAAGGATACATGGGCTAAACTTCAGAAGAAATGATTTTATCCGGAAAGAAAATATTTAGCTTTCCATCAAAGTAAGAAATGAAGGCCTCAAAGACCTTAAAAAACGTTAAATCGCGCCATTTTTCTTGGCGCGATTTATATTTTTTATTATTTTTGCATTCCTTCCCCACTCCGGGGACATCTACCATTCATGGGGGTGACTGGCTTTGACAGCATGTAGAAGCGGTAGGTAAGCATGCAGAGTTTTGATGTTGAAACTCTATAATCGCAACAGCATCGACCTATAATTGGCGAAAATAACAATTACGCTCTCGCTGCGTAAGCTGAAGCACAGTAAGCTACCTTAATTCGCCGCCAAAGGATGCGGCGAACGAGACATCAGCCCATTGCCCCGTTCCGAGACGTTTGGATCAGCTGGTGCTAAGAAATTCGGAAATAGGACGTCGGGAGTCTCGACCGGAGTCCGAAACTTAGAGAATAAGGTTATGGTTGGTAGTCGTGAGCCTGCCATAACTCGAAAATCAAGTCAATGACTAAGCATGTAGAAAGCTTATTGATTCCATGTTTGGACGAGGGTTCAAACCCCTCCACCTCCACTATGTACTACCGAACTTCTCCGTACAAAAGAAGTTAAACCGCAGACTATTAATTAGTTCTGCGGTTTTTTGTATCTAATCCTTTCGTTTCAGGAACGAAATAAGACCCAAAAAAGACCACTCCAGACCGAGTTTGGGCACTAACCAGGCACTAAGATTTTGAAAATCGTTTTAGTGCCTAAATAGTGCCTAAAAGTAATATAAAACCTTAATACTCAATAGTATATACACTTCTTATAGTTCGTAACTCCAATTAAAGTACTGGATATCCTGATAACCGTCTGAAGCCTCAGATTGAATTTGATCAAGTTTAGATTCATATTCTTCTATCTTGCTGTTGGCATCC
>JAIDYR010000034.1 GCA_029057985.1 Muribaculaceae bacterium
TGCCTCAAAATCTGTACATTTTCTCGTTAACATTCTTTAGTAAACT
This sequence comes from Muribaculaceae bacterium, assembly GCA_029057985.1. Classification (GTDB taxonomy): domain Bacteria; phylum Bacteroidota; class Bacteroidia; order Bacteroidales; family Muribaculaceae; genus Lepagella. Next base: position 47 of record JAIDYR010000034.1, read on the forward strand.
GGCTCTAAGAGAATTTTAATGTTAAAAATAGTTAAATAATCACATGTTCTTTCTAAAATTATTAAAAATGAATTATTTTTGCTAAAATTAATTTAGTACGGACAAACTGTTTTGTGGAATATCCTATAGTTCATTCTTAGGACTTTTGGTTTCATTTATAACAACGCCCCGTAAATAATTTAATTCAACTATATCTAATGAAAAATCTTTCGCTTAAATTCATTTTATTCGGATTGGTTGCTTCGTCAACATTGCAATCAGCGACAGTAGGATTTATAGTCGCTCTAAGTTCATTTTCTACCGCGGCCCAAACTACAAAGATTGTGGAATTACCTTCCGAAACATATTTTGATGAGGGAATATCCCATTCAATGCCATACCCTAAAGATATATATCGGACGATAGAAAGTGGCAGTAAGTTTATAACTTCATATTCTGAGAATTGTCCGTAAGAGTTGCGTGGAGCATTTGAATATGCAGTCAAGATATGGGAGGAGAATTTGCCTGAATGTCTGCCGATCAGTATTCATATCTCGTGTAATGAACTCCCTGACAACGTCCCTTCTAAGGTCGGATTTCGCACACTCTCCTTCAATCAATCTTGTAATGCAGATTATCTATATCCAATTTCGGCAGTTAAGTCAGTGCTGCTGAGGGAATATAATCGCAAAGCTTTCCAACGGTTCCATCAAGAGTTGCCGGATGTGACAATACTTCAACGAGAAGATGATATCACCATTACCTATAACTCAAGAATGTTTGAGGACTTTTCATTCAGTCTTGATGAAAATGATATCAACGGACGTTTTGACTTTGTCTCTCTTGCCCTGCGTGATATTGCAAGAGGGCTTGGAGTAGCTCCTTTATTCTTCGCAGATACATTCGGAGGAACACTTGAAAAAGAAGATGAGCCCTCTACTCCGTATACAGAAAAATTATATTACGAACTTGGAGCAGACTCTAAAATCGCTTATAAAAAGGCTACCGGCGGCAACTTCAAAGCCTATTTCAACGGGATGAATTTTACATATTATGCCCCCTCAAGCTGGATTGACGGTCTTTCCATGAGCACCTTTATTCCCGAAGCAGGCAAGCCACTGAGCAGAGTTCTCAGCCATAATTTTGGTAGAGGCGTTGTTATGCGTAATCTCACCGGGCAACTATGGACTGATACCTTCCGTCTCCTCCTTGATTGGCGTAATGATATAATAACCGGCCCTGTACAAGGCTCGATTTTACAGGGAGGTTCAACGGGGAATCTTATTCCGTTTAATGGATCATTCACTATCGGAGGAAATGATGACAATAATGCCGATAATATGAAAATGATATCTGCATCTTTGGGTAATCCTCTTGAATACTCTACCTCAAATAAGATAAAACGAACTCTTGACTCCAATGAATATGAGCCCGGATATTGTTTCCCTTACTCTTTTTGGATATCCGGACTTAAAGGAGAGGCAACAACTGTGGCCGCTCTTCTGAAAGATGGAACTTGGGATATACTTTTCTCAAACTATTCTGACAAAGGTCCTGAAGATTTAGGATATGAACCTCAAGAACCTATCTCTATATCAACTGATGACTTGGTTCATCATCACGATATAGAATCGTATGCCCGTACTGTGTCAGGTGGGCTCAGATATCGTATTGCATCGGGCGTCAAACGATATAATTATCTGAGGAATCAGACATATTATGATTATGATGTCACTTACTATACCCGTGAATATACCCCCCAGGCAGCAAGAATAAGATATTCCGGATATTATATGCCTGCAGAAAGTATTAAGGCAAATACTCCTCGAAGAGGAAAGAGACTTTCATCCTCGAATCTTGATGAAGATGATGAATTTATTGATGTCCCGATAGGCATAAGTAATGTTGAAGGCACCGATTTTATCGACGTAATTCAATATGATCCCGGGGAGGATCTTCCCTTCACTTACGTAATTGATGACTTCAGAAAAGGATATTTTATGGCCAATATTTTCCGTGAAGGCACTACCAGACTTTATGTTGTCTCTTATAATCAAAATGGTTCTACCCGAAGTAATACCATCGAAATATCAGGTGTAGGCTTTCCGGATCGCCAGATAGCTATGCATCGGGATGGCAACAATGTGATGTTTACAGGAATCGACCGGGTTTCTGCATCCGGTGAAATGCTCTGCAATCTTATTGATGCCGCAACCGGACTAACCGTCATGAGTCAGATTCTACAATCTGAAGAGAATCTCTCCCTTGAAAATCTTGGTAAGGGAGTATATTTAGTAAACCTTTCCGATGGTAAGGATAAGTCTTCAATATTCAAAGTCGTTAAGTAATGATGAAATCAATTATATTTAAGGCTCTCGGATTGATAAGTTGCTTATTAATTTGCTATTTAGCAACCGCAACCGCTGAGGCTCACATCTCCAAAGATGTAGTATGGGGCGATGAGACTATTTCTCTTGATGAAATTATTCCGGAATTGCGTCCTATCGTATTTTCATCTTCCCAACCGGGCAAATGGACCCTATATCGTAAAGTCTTTTCCAAATCTTCTCAAAAGGAAGAATGGTATGTCGTTGGCTCCTGTGCCACTAATGAGAATTCCTGGCAAACTCCATCTCCGGATACAATGGGATATTTGATGGTTAATTATGAAGCTTATCATATCGAGCGCGACGGCCTTCGCCTGACTCCGTTCAAGATCGCATGTGAGACCGGAGCAATAACCGAAGAGATCGAGTTTCTCTGGAATGTCTATCCGACAACTCCTCAAATGGATATATTACATTGGACATTCGACCTTGATAAGGAAAATCGTACTTGTGAAAATTCCGATATGGATCTTGAAATACATTGTGTCGGTCAAGAGCAGTACGCAATAGGAGTCACTCAACAAAAGTATTTTTCATTGCCTGAAGATTTATCCTCTGTCAAGTTCTCCTATGTGAGATTTCTCACTAATGAGAATATCTATAAGACCAATGTCATCGGCCAATGGGGGTGGATTATTCATGTAGTAGCTATCAACAATTTTGGAAGCACTTCGGGCAATTATTTACTGACTAATAATTATATTACAGATCCGGAGCAGAAGTCCATAATCGAAAAATGGAATCCTGATTATATTACTTCTATCAAGGATGTAAATCTTACGGATACTCCACTCTACTCTATATCAGGACGTATGATATCTCTATCTGACAATATCCGCCAAGCCACTCTTTATGATACGTATGGTTATATTCACGGAAGATGGTCGGAATGTGGATCTTACGATTTATCCGCCCTTTCAGGTATTTATATCTTGACAATCGAAGATTCAGCATCACGATCCTCATCATATAAAATCTGTCTTTGATTCAATTCTATTTTTTAAGTTTCGCAAATTTTGTAATGTATTTATAATATCACGTTTATAGCCCCGCTCTGCGGGGCTTGGTTTATATAGGGGATTAGCCAAACCTGCACCGCCACCCGCTTTGCGGGCGCCGATACAGGCCTATCGCATAGCCCCGCTCTGCGGGGCTAACTACGACGGCATAGATTATAACCAGGCGCGAAGCGCCGATAACCATTTAAGGTTCGCTTGCGAAACTTAAATTAATAAATACAAAGCGAAAGAGTCAGCCCGCGGGCTGACTCTTTATAGTATAATCTTAGTATAAATGAAGGATGTTGACGAAAATTAGCGGTTAAATTGAACTTTCCCGTCGTGAATATAGAGTTCGCCGGGGCGGGGACTGCCGATCGGACGTCCCTGCAGGTCGTAGTACTTTGCCGGATTGAAATCCTGATCTTCTCCTTCAGCAGGGAGAAGATCGATGCCAGATGATCGCTGATTGATATATTGGAAGTTTGACCATTCAGCCGCACGCTTATATGCCATTACCGACTGCTCGGGCACTATCAGGAGGGCGGAGAAATACGTGTATTGATGGAATCCGTCGGTCCCCAGAATCGGAGGCGTAGCGCTTTCTACCTTGATTATGTCAAGATGAGGATTATTATTGAAGGCCTCAGCCCCAATTTCTGTCACTGACCTCGGAATAGTAAGCGTCTCCAGACGGGAATTGGCATTAAACGCGCCGACGCCTATTTTAGTCAGACCGGAAGGAAATTCTATTTCTCCGAGATTGGCGTCATCAAAAGCAAAATCCCCTATAGTCTTCAATTGAGTTGGAAAATGAAATTCCTTCAGATTATAACATTCGCTAAACGCCATTTCGCCGATCGATGTGACATGATCGGGCAAAGTGATCCATTCAAGTTCGCAGCACTCGAAGAATGTGCGCTTGGGCACCACCGACTGACTCTTTGACCAGATCACATGGTTGAGTTTATCGCAACTCTCGAAAGTGCTCTCTCCCAAGCGTCCTATTGTCTGAGGCATCGTGACTTCCGTCAGTACTACATTGCCGAAGAAAGCATAGTCGCCAATCGTCCCGACAGAAGCAGGCATCGTGATGCCCATCAGTTTTCGATTATCAGCGAAAGCCATACGCCCGATCGAGGTCATAGTAGCCGGTAACTGAAAATTCACTACATCCGTGCCGCGGAACGCCTCCTGTCCGATTTCCACACACGTTGCCGGAAGCGCTACGAGTTGCGGAAGTTTAGCGTCAAAAAATGCATAATCCCCTACTTTGGCAAGTTTCGATGGCCAATTGATTATATCGATTTTTTGACAGTACATGAATGCTCCCGACCCGATCTCAACGAGATTCTTAGGCAGATTGACCTCGCTAAGTTCGAGACACATCGAGAAGCAATCGGCCGGGATCTTTGTCACTTTGGAAGGGATAGTGACCGAGCGGAGTTCGAAGCAGTTGCTGAATGCTCCGCTACGTATTTCAGTTACTGATGACGGAATAGTGACCGATTTAAGGCTATGCAGATCGGAAAGCGCATAATCTCCAATCTGAGTGACCGGATAAGATACCCCGTCGACAGTAATTTTTGACGGTATGGTGAGAGATGTGGCTGTTTTCTTCTTAGTACTCTCGACTCGAGCGAATTTCTGCGATTTATTATACTTATAGTTGAAATTGGAATCCGAATAGTCCGCTCCGTTCGCAGCTGTTGTCATCAATGACAGGGCTGCCGTAAGTAAAAGGATTTTTATAAGTTTCATAGGCAAGAGGGTTCAGTTTCGCTTGCGAAACTGAAAAAGTATAAGTGATAGGTAATAAGTAGTTTAACTTTGCTGATTGCCCGGGATAGGGATGGTCAGGTCTACTCTGTAGCGACCGGTGATGAGGCCGGCGCTATAGGAGAAATCATCATCATAGAGCAATTCCAGACGCCGCAGGGTATTGGTTATTCCGAGTCCTCCGACTTCAGGTGAGGGATTGGACGGAGACATAGATAAAGATTCCGCCAATGAGTCCTGTTGAGACTTATCGTCGACAGGGTTCTCACACTCGAACTTAAGTCTCGTGCCCTCAATTCTGAATCTGACCTTCACCATCTCCTCTCCTCCCTTCACATCAGCATATTTCACCGCATTCTCCACGAAAGGAATATACAGCAGACTCGGCACCTCGACTCCTGCCGGATCGCTATCGCACTCTACCGAGAATCGGAATACATTCCGTCGCGTTGCCTCAAGCATGAGGTAGGCCCGCAGAAAAGAGATGGTGTCAGAAAGGCTTGCCGTCGGGCGCTCTGTCTCACCAAACTGATAATCTATAAGCCGGCGCAGTTCAAGAAGAATATCGCGGGCGTCGGCCGCATCAAGCATCGTGAGGATCCCCGCGTTATTGAGGACATTGAAGAGGAAGTGAGGATTGATCTGCTTCTTTAGATTGGCATATTCAAGACGCTTGGTAGAGGCCTGGAGGCAGATCAGTCTTCTCGTATGGCTGACCCAATCCTGATAGAGTAATACTGCTCCTATGCCGGCGATATAGAACGTGATCATCAGGATGGTGGCCGCAGTAGCGAGCGACGTAGTCAATATGAAGAGTGCATCATCATAGGGATGGCTGAGATACAGCGCTATCCGCTCCCCCAGAATCGGAAGGATCATTACCGCTGCCAATAGTCCGGACGCCAATATAAAGCGTCCGCGGCGTCGCTTTTTGCGAAATCTGCGGAATAAGACGAATATGTCGATCGCCGCAATTATTTCAAACATGGCCAGCAATACGAGAAATCCTCCGAAGCGGCCGCTGAACTCTGGTCTGTCGGGAGTTGCGAAGAAAGCTCCGAAGCATATGCAGATAAGCGACAGTTGGAAAATGGCAATGCGCGCCGCGTGATAGCGTCTTGAAGTCAGTAAGCGATTGAATTTCCTGTTCTCATGCCCCTTTATCATGTCATCCTCCATCGCGGGAGGAACAGGGAGATTATATAGATTCTCCCGAAGTTCGGAAGCAAGATCATTAATATCTTTTTCCGCCTCCTGCGGAGTCTTCTCTACTTTGTCGGCTATCTCCCCTAAGCGATTGGAAAGGACTTCCGGACGCAACGCCCGCTTTACCGACTCCATATAACTCTCGATGCGTCCGGTCAGCGACTTCTCCCTGGCTACATCTCGTCGGGTGGAATCAAACAGATACCATCCCCCGACAGCAAGCAGAGTGAAGAAAAGCATAAGCGAGTTGCAGAGCGTATTGACTCCCAGCCAACCCCAATTCAGTCTATGCCCTGCAGGAATTATATCCCAGTGGGTCCAGATATAGACTATGAGGAGTTGCTCAATGAGCGAGAGAGCATACGCCATAAGAAACTCCAATCCCGCGTAAAGACCCCATTTCTGACGCATCAGCAGCCGGGGGACGGCGTAGCATGTCGTAATGACTACCACTACGAGACAAAGCAGAGAGAATGGAGCCATCAACCATAATGTATCCATCGGGCCTCCCGACCCTCCATATTCAAGAGTACCGACGACGGGCCCACACTGCATGATCGAGAAGAGAATCCAAAGTAATATATTGACCACAATCTTTTTCACGCCGCAAAATTACTACTTATTCATCAGATGCCCGCTATCGTTGGTCGCATTTCCGGGCCCGTTGGTCGCATTTCCGGGTCAGGATTATACAACTCCGTCAGAATTAATCGTTTTTTTCAAAAGATTACGATAAAAAAGTAATGAAAATATAGCAATGGAGGATTATATTTCATCCTTGGCAGGCAATGACACTGCAGCAAAGCGATTAAGTTGCATAATAATCGACGACGAGCCTATCGCGCGCCGTGGCATGGCTCTATTTGCAGCGAAGCATCCGGCGCTTGATCTGAAGAGTGTCTTTCCCGGTTCCCGCGAAGCTTTGCAATGGATGGAGTCCAACTCGGCTGACCTCGTATTTCTCGACATTGAGATACCCGGCATAAAGGGGATCGATCTTGCGGCACTACTCCCGGATGACACCATGGTAGTATTCACTACCGCTTATTCAGAATATGCAGTTTCCAGCTACGATCTTGATGCTGTCGACTATCTGCTGAAACCTTTTGATGCCGTGAGATTTGATCGGGCCGTTCAGAAGGCGCTGATGCGTATGGCCGCCCGACGAGCGCAAAGTTATACTGAGCCATTCTCAGCTATCACGCTGCGTGCAGACCGCAAATTTGTGAATATCAATCCGGATAATATTATCTATATCGAGGGGGAAAAGGATTATGTCAGGATTCATACTGATTCAGGACGCATCATATCGCGCATCACCATCAAATCCATGCTTGAGCGACTACCTCCCTCACTCTTTCTGAGAATTCATAAATCCTACGTCATTAATATGTCGCGCGTGAAAGCCTATGATAACTCCTGCGTCATTATCCATTCTGATTCCCAACCCTCCGGTCAGATAGAGTTGCCTGTCGGCGCCGCTTTCCGATCCGACATGCAGGAGCGATATAAAACATGATCTAAATTCAAATGAATCTAAAAAGGTTTGCTTATCCCAACTCCATTTTGTAATTTTGCAATCAAGAAAATAAAAGTGATCTCACTATCAAAAATCTGACTATATATGAAATTACGTAATTTATTAGGGGCTGCTTTGCTTCTTTTTGCTTGTGCAGCTCCCGTCGAGGCTTCCGCTCAATTCAATATCGGCAAGGGAATCTCGGCAGTTGCCAAAGGAGTGCAGGCCATGACTCTCAGCGATGAGCAGATGGCCGCTTATGTCAAGCAATCCGTAGATTGGATGGATAAGAACAATCCGGTCCTTCCCGAAGACAATGAATATACGAAGCGTCTGCGTCGTCTGACAGTCAATTGCAAGGAGGCTGATGGAATTCCCTTGAACTTCAAAGTATATGACGTAGTGGATATCAACGCATTCGCTTGTCCTGACGGAAGCGTTCGTGTATTCACCGGTCTGATGGATATCATGACCGATGACGAACTGATGGGAGTAGTAGGTCATGAGATAGGCCATGTGCTGAAGCATCATTCGAAGAAGGCCCTCAAGCAGCAACTTCTGACCGATGCCGCTCTGGATGCAGCAGGATCGGTAAGCAGCACAGTATCTACTCTCTCTGATTCGGCTCTCGGAGGCCTGGCCAAGAATCTTATGAGCGCCAAGTATTCCCAGAAGCAGGAGAGTGAGGCCGACGACTGCGGCTACGACTTCCTGGTTGCAAATGGATTGAATCCCTGGGGAATGGCAATGGCCTTTGAAAAACTGAGCAGCGGTGAGACCGGAAAGCAGTCGACTATCTCAAAGATGTTCTCATCTCATCCCGATACTAAAAAGCGTATCGAAAAGATGTCGAAGCGCGCACAAAAGGATGGTTATACCAAGCCGGCGAATTAAATAATACCCCGTATATAATAAACGACCGCTGATGTTATTTTCATACAACATCAGCGGTCGTTTATTATATATGGTTAAGTTCTATTTAATCAGGCAACGCATTTAATACCGAGCCATACCATCAGAAGGCCAAGGACTACCGTCGGGACGATATAGCAGATAAATTTCCACCATTCCCCTTTCTGAATCATTGCGAAACTATCGTGGCTGAAAGAGGAGAAAGTAGTGAAGCCTCCGCAAAAGCCCGAAATAAGAAGGGCGTTGACCAGCGGACTCATATCGTGGCGAGTCCAAAGACCCACAAAAATACCTATTATAAAACATCCGATCACGTTGACCGCAAATGTGCCGACCGGATACTTATCACCAAAAAGTTTCTTTCCTGCTACTCCGGTCAGGTAACGTCCGCAAGTGCCGACAAATCCGCCTAACCCTGCGATGAGCATATATCCAATAATCATAATTTTCTGTAATTTATAAGGTTAAGCATTTTGAGTTTTAGAAGAGGGTTTGCGGATACAAGCAGCGCCGAGGGCTACCATTGCTATACCGAAAACGAGACTCGTGACCATGTAGAATACAAACATTCCGCAATCACCTCCCTCAATAAGGGTTATCATATCGTCGGAAAAAGAGGAGAATGTGGTCAAACCTCCGCAAAAACCTGTGATCCAAAGTAGATTTGCAGTTTTACTCAAGCGTCCCGTCTTGTTGAGGTAACCGTAGAGCATTCCGATTATAATACATCCGACCATGTTGGCCATAAATGTTCCCAATGGGAAAGAGAGGTGGCAGATAGCAGCTCCCAACTTTTCTGAAAGGAAACGCAGACAAGTGCCCAATAATCCGCCGGCACCCGCTATCATAGTAGATTTAAACATATTTTGAATTTTTTTATATTAACATTTGCCTTAATAACGTCTTGACTTCAAAATAAGTTTATAATATTCTCTGAGATACGAGAAATATCTATCAGCGGATTGGTCTCACACAATCTGTTTATAATGTCATTGATGGATAGTGTGGATTCATCGGTTTCTGCAAAAATTCTCTCAGGAGGAGTCATAGCGACGCTATCGGCATTAAACAATTCTCCATAACTGACATCGATACCGGCGGCAAGTATCTGAGTCAGAATTGTTGGCTTCCCTCGAAACCCATGGATAATCCACTTTTGCTCCGGCTTCATCTCCTTACGCATGGAAATGATTATATCGTGAGCCTTGACGCAATGGAGTATCATAGGCTTGGCAAGCTCTTCGCTAAGTAGAATATGAGCTTTAAAGGCGAGCATCTGAGCGAATAAGGGTGCAATTCCGGAGCGTGATTTGTCAATCCCGGTCTCCCCTATTGCCAAAACGTCGGGACGCAAGGCTGCCTCTCGCAGAGCTTCGAGTTCAGCCTCGGATAGACCTGAAGGTCCGACATTCCACGGGTGGATGCCGACTGAATAAGATTGGCCCGGAAAATCCTCGGGTGACGGAAGTTCTGTCGGATTGCATGAGATTATAGCCTCCGGCTTCGGAGCGGGAAGATGAGTGTGAATATTAAGCAGCATAAATGTGAAATTTAAGTTTCGCTTGCGAAACTTAAATAATAGTTAATAGTTAATAATTGATTGAATGGTAGATTGCTTGACTTGGAATGGGTTACGGTATGTGTTAATGGCTGAATCTTCCGGCGTCACGAAGTGTCTTTTTTTCGAAAGATTTCAGCAGAGCCTCGTTCAGATCTACTCCGCACTGATTTGCCAGGCATATCACAACCCAGAGCACGTCGGCCAACTCTTCGGGAATATCTTTCTTCAGGTCACCCTTCTTGGCAACCTGATCTCCATACACTCTGGCCATGATACGCGCCAATTCGCCAACCTCCTCAGTCAGCAACACCATATTTGTCAACTCCGAGAAATAGCCTCCGCCTATTCCGCTAATCCATTCATCTACCCTCCGCTGTGCATCTGCTATAGTCATGTCTTCCTTAGTTTTGAGGCAACCGTAGGGACGCGATTCATCGCGTCCGTGCGAATAAATGTATGTCCCCCAACGTGAATCCACATATTACCCCATCTCCGTAAAGCCCTGCCGAGGCAAAGATAAGTAAAATTATTGAAAACTCAATTATTTTTCAATGGATAGTCGATACTTTCGGGCAATTAGACGTTATATGTGTTAGAGATATTGGCGTATCTTTGCCTTGAAACGGCGGATATCGATTCATGATTTTAATCACTATTAACACTATAGACTATGAAAACTGACAAATTCTTACTACTCGCCGCCGGAGCCATGATGATGCTCGGCAGCTGCGTCAGCAATAAGAAATATGCCGCGCTCCAGGCCTCATATCAGGAGACTAAGGAGGGCCTTATAGAATGTAACGCAAATTCACGTAATCTTCAGACTCAGCTTGACAACGCTCAGAAAGCCAATCAGGAACTGCGGGCAGGCTTGGCTTCGATGAAGCAGACTCTCGATAAATCGATGGACGCCTCGGCTCAGTCCGGTGCAAATATCGCCAAACTCGTCGATGAAATCAACGCCTCCAACAAGTATATCAAGCAACTCGTAGATGCCAAGTCTAAATCAGACTCTCTCAATATAGCATTGACCAATAAGCTGACGCGCTCTCTTTCCAATGATGAACTGCGCGACGTAGACGTAAAGGTACTTAAGGGGGTGGTTTATGTATCGTTGGCCGATAATATGCTTTTCAAATCCGGCAGCTATGAGATCTCTGACCGAGCTATGGAGACTCTTTCCAAGATTGCCAAGATTATCAAAGACTACAGTGACTATGATGTGCTTGTAGAAGGCAATACGGATAATGTGCCTATCTCCCGCACCAATATCCGTAATAACTGGGATCTCTCAGCGTTGCGCGCCTCTTCGGTAGTGCAGTGCCTGCAGACTAAATTCGGTATTAATCCATCGCGCCTTTCGGCAGCCGGCCGCGGCGAATTCAATCCGATTACTGACAATGACTCGGAAGTAGGGCGTCAGCGCAACCGCCGCACGGAAATCATCATCACTCCAAAACTCGACCAATTCCTCGACCTTATCGACCAGGCTCCGGAAGAGAAGTAATAACTTCGTGACTATTCGGTTATAACGATTATTAGGTTATGGCCGTATGAAAGTCCTTAATTATTAACTATCAACTATCAACTATTTTCGGATGAAATATAGACTATATCCCGGTTGCGCGCTGTTGGCGGCCTCGCTCTTTTTTACTTTTTCTTCGGCTATGGCCGTGACCGGAGGATTTTCCTCCGAGCCGGGCGTTGATACTGCGGGCCGAACTTATCCGGAAGAGGAACTGCGTCGGCAACTTATCAAGGAATCCAAAGTAATCTTTATCAATGGCGACGAAGGGGAGCGTGCTGACCGCGACTCCGTTGAGTCGATGATGCTACGCTTCTATTACGACCAGTTCAGAAGCAGCCAGGATCCAGAGGCTCCGATGTTTACCTTTATGAGCAAGAATGCCGATCTGGTGATGGGCATCGGTGCTACTCTGAAGGTTCGTGGAATGTTTGATTGGAACGGATCGGTTCCCAACGCAGGCTTCAATACATATCTGATCAATATGCCCAAGACTCCGGAAAATTGGCGTCAGCTTCGCGGCGATGCCGCCGGAAGCTCCATATTCTTCAATCTGATGGGGCGTCATACTGTCATCGGGGATTATCGGGTATATATTCAAGGTGGATTCAACGGCTACGGCAATTCCGGATTCAAATTGAAGAAGGCATGGTTGCAGGTGCGCGATTTCACCGTTGGCTTGGCCCCGACAACTTTTTCCGATCCAGCCGCTCAGCCGGATCTTCTTGATGGAGCCGGCGCTAACGGTAAAATCGACAAGACCAACGTGCTTGTGCGCTATCTTCATACGTTTAAAGGGCGTTGGAGCGTAGCCGGCTCGCTGGAATTTCCGAGTTCTAATCCGGACGTCGATGACGCTACGACTAAAAAATGCAACGACTATATACCTGACGTAGCAGCTCTCGGACAATATCAATGGAATAGAGGTCTGAGTCATGTGCGCATCGCCGCTCTTTTGCGCACCATGAGTTATCGCGACCTGCTGACCAACGAGACCCGGCATCGAGTAGGCTGGGGCGTAATGCTCGGCACTACGGTTCGTGCCGGCCGCTACATTCAGTTCTTTGGTCAGACCTCCGTCGGAAAGGGTATCTCGGCCTATACCGGAGATCTTTCTTCAGGCAATTATGATCTCCTTGCAAATCCTCTGCACCCGGGAGAACTCTATGCTCCCACGACATTGACCGGCACAGTCGGTCTGAAAGCTTTCTGGATGCCTCGTCTGACCTCTACCTTCGCCGTAGCTACACTTCGCAACTTCGCAACTGACGGGACTCATGACGCTACCTATAAGTATGGTCAATTCCTCGCCGTCAACCTTCTCTACAATATAACTCCCCGCATACAGTGCGGCCTTGAGTATCTGGCCGGCAAGCGCATGAATTTCAATCGTGACCATGCCAACGCCAATCGCCTTGAAGCTGTCCTGACGGCCTCTTTCTAAGAGTAAAGAAAAGTTTATAGATCATAAATCATACTCAATAAAGAAACGCATCCGGAATATTCCGGATGCGTTTCTTTATTGAGTATGAGGATTACCTTAGAAGATTACTTTGGTTGATTTGTCCCCTTTGACGCGGATATACAAGCCTTTTGAGGGGTTGTCGACGCGGATGCCCTGAAGAGTGTAGTAGACTGCCGGGGCGTCGTTGTCAGCGGCGGGCAATGTCTCTACAGTTGTCGGAGTAGAGTTGACTTTTCCGATGCGGGCCGGAGCGTAAGTGATGATGTCGTCATCCTCTTTCTCCATAGAAGTGGAGGGATCCTGTGAATAGGATTTCTTCACGTTGTCGAAGTAAGAAGGATCGTAGGGTGTGCCTCCTACGGGGCTGGTGCCATATTTGTCGATAAACATCACTCCGATGCCGGTCTCGCGGATATCGTTGGCTGTAATGCCGAGAGTGCTGAGAGGGAATGTCCATTCATAGAATGTATGGGCCGAAGGAGCTACCTCTTTTGACAGGTCGACGAATCCGTCGTTGCCTTTCAGATCCTCGGGATCATATTCAAATTCTTTCTGTCCCCATATCTGAGTGATGGAGGGGAGCAGACCGTCGGCATAGCCGTAGTATTTTCCGGGAATGCTCTTGCAATAAGCTGCGTCATAGCTTGCGTGGCCGTCGGGAGTCGGGAAGAAGAGACCCGGCACGCCTACGCCGGGCTTTGTGCTGCCGACCCAGATGCAGTCTACGCCATTTTCGAATTTCGCGCCTTTCTGGCCTTCGCTCCAAATGGGGCCGGTGCCATTGATGCGTCCGTCGAAAGATTCCGCGGGATCGAGATCGAATGCCCACATCAGGCAGCCGTCCATGTTATATGGTTTTGATTCCCCGGGTTGCTTCCCTTCGCCCCACTGATCCCATACAGTGTAGACAGTCTGGACACCGAGATAGAGATTCTCCTCATCATAGCTTGCATAGATAGCGTATGAGTCGATGATGGGGCGTTCGTGTTTACCCTTGAAAGCCATGCAGACATCGCGGGCCACACCCTGAGCGATGAGGTCTTCCGGGCTCCAGTTGCCGAGAGCTGTGGTGGATTTCTGATCATTGAACTGCATGTTGACCGTGCGGTATGTGCCGCTGAGTCCGTCGGGATTGACTTTATAGTAATCTGTGATGAGATTCTTGCCGTTCTGTACAGGCACCGGATTGCGCTTCGTGAAGGTATATTCCGCTGTAGCCTTGCTGTCGCCATTGACTGCCAGCACGTTGATTGTGGCAGATTCGGTCAGATGAATCGGACCGTTGTAGAGAGGTGAGGACGTAGTTGCTGAGGAGCCGTCGATTGTATAATAGACGGAGCAAGCCGGAGTGACGGAGATGGTGACGTCGAGAGATTCTGAGAATTTAGTGCCGGACGCCGGGCTTACGCTGAGCGATGGCATATCGGGATCCACAGCGTATTCGCCTAAATCCTGGACGGCACCTTTGCCGCCTGAGCCTTTATAGAGATGATTGGCTACGGGAGCTTTCGCATAGTCGGCCGTCTGGTCAGTGCCGGCGGCATTGCAGAAGAGGAATGCCTGGGGAATGGCGTCGCCTTCGAAAGTATATGACCAGATGTTGTTTTCGACTTTCTTCAGGGCAACTCCCGGCCATTGGGTCTGCGGGGAACTCCAGTAATGGATGTGGACCTGATCCCACTGCGAGGCGGAATTGTCATAATAGATTGTAGTGTCAGCCATTGCGGATGCGGCGCAGAACGCAGCGACAGCTACTACAGATAAAAATTTTTTCATGAAAATAGAATTTATAGTTAAGCAGTTAAAAAATTCAAACTGATAAGAAATGCATCAGCGGTTATACCGTCATAAATTTCCGCGAAGATAATCAAAATCTTCCAAACATCCAAACTCTTTCGATATTTGGGGTCAAGTCAAAAACTCCGGAGTCCGCTACTTTTATTTCACAATCTAATTATTTAAAAATCTAAGGTAAAGTAGCGGAAAAAGAGTGAGGCTGGAAATTCGGGGAAACCGAATTTCCAGCCTCGGGGGGATAGGATGGATTTGGGGAGTAGCCCATAGCAGAGTCGAACTGCTCTTTAGAGAATGAAAATCTCTCGTCCTA